>NZ_JBWKXQ010000034.1:0-75507 GCF_059423125.1 Variovorax sp. GW531-E2
CTGCTGGCTGCGGCGGGCTTGGGGGCCGCTTCGTTGTCGGAGGCTTTGGAGCCGCCGGGGGTGAGCAATTGGGGCAAGGTGGCGCGCTGGGCGGCCGCCGGATCGGTCGGCAGATAGAGCGCGCCGCGCTGTCCGCACGCCGCAAGGCCGGCCGCGCTGGCGGCAAGGCAGACCATGAGCGCGGTGCGGGCGCGAGCGCTCACTAGAATTTGGCGAACATTCAACATGCTGAAATTGTAATGACCGACACCGAGTACATGGACCGCGCCGAGGCGGCGCTTGCTGCCATCGAGCAGGGCTGCGACCGCATCAACGACGCGACCGACGCCGACATCGACAACCAGCGGGTCGGCGGGATGATCACGATGTCGTTTCGCAACGGCAGCCAGCTGATCGTGAACCTGCAGAAGCCGCTGCAGGAAATCTGGCTGGCGGCACGCTCCGGCGGCTACCACTACCGGCACGACGGCCGGATGTGGGTGGACACCAAGACCGGGGAAGAATTCTTCGGCAACCTGTCGCGCGAGGCGACCCTGCAGGCGGGGCAGCCGCTGGTCTTCGCGGCGGCCTGAGCCGCCGCTCTGTCTTTCTCGATCAGTTCCTGAACAGGTCGAGGATGCGGTTGCGTTCCTCGGGTGGCGCAGGCGCGCTGATCGCCGGGCCGCTCAGGGCTTCGGCCGGGGCCACCGGCGCGGAGGATTCCACGCCCAGGCTCGACACGCCGCGGCCCGGCGCGTAGTCGTCGTAGTACCACTCGCCGCCGACGCTCACGATGCCTGAAGGCGGCGTGGTCGACAGGTCGGTCACGGGCACGCCCTTGAGGGCGGTTTCCATGTAGTTGATCCAGATCGGCAGGCTCAGGCCACCGCCGGTTTCGCGGTCGCCCAGGTTGCGCGGCGTGTCGTAGCCGATCCACGAGATCGCCGTCATGGTGGGCTGGAAGCCCGCGAACCAGGCGTCGAGCGAGTCGTTGGTGGTGCCGGTCTTGCCGTAGAGGTCGGGGCGCTTGAGCATCGCCTGCGCCTTCGCGGCCGTGCCGGCGCGCGTGATGGACTGCAGCAGCGTGTCCATGATGAAGGCGTTGCGCTGCGGGATGGCGCGCGACGCTTCGTTGAGCAGTGGCGGCTGGACGTCGACCAGCACGCGGTCCTTGTGGTCGGTGACGCGGGTCACGAGGTACGGATTCACGCGGTAGCCGCCGTTGGCGAACACCGAATAGCCCACCGCCATCTGCATCGGCGTGACGGCACCGGCACCGAGCGCCATCGGGAGGTAGGCGGGGTGCTTGTCCTTGTCGAAGCCGAAGTTGGTGATCCAGTCTTGCGCGTAGCGCGTGCCGATGGATTGCAGGATGCGGATCGACACGAGGTTGCGCGACTTCATCAGCGCCGTGCGCATCGACATCGGACCGTCGAAGCCGCCGCCGTAGTTCTTGGGCTCCCAGGGCTGGCCGCCGGTGGTGCCGGCGTCGAAGAACAGCGGGCCGTCGTTGATGACGGTGGCGGGGGTGAAGCCCTTTTCGAGCGCCGCCGAGTAGATGAAGGGCTTGAAGCTCGAGCCCGGCTGGCGCCACGCTTGCGTGACGTGGTTGAACTTGTTCTTGCCGAAGTCGAAACCGCCGACCAGTGCCTTGATGGCGCCGTCGCGCGGGTCCATGGCCACGAACGCGCCTTCCACCTCGGGCAGCTGGGTGATTTCCCAGGTGTTCTTGGGCGTCTTGGCGACACGAATCACGGCGCCGCGGCGGATCTTGATGTTGGGCGGTGCCTTGTCCGACAGGCCGGACTGCGCGGGCTTGAGGCCGTCGCCCGTGATCTGCACGGCGTCGCCGTTGGCGCGGATGGCCTGGATTTCCTTGGGCGTGGCCTTGAGCACCACGGCCGCCATCACGTCGCCGTTGTCGGGGTGGTCGTTCAGCACGTCGTCCACCGCTTCGTCGAGCTCCTTGGGGTCGTTCGGCAGGTCGATGAACTTCTCCGGGCCGCGGTACACCTGACGGCGCTCGTAATCCATGATGCCCTTGCGCAGGGCCTTGTAGGCCGCGGCCTGGTCGGCGGCGACCAGCGAGGTGTAGACCTTGAGGCCGCGCGTGTAGGTGCTGTCGCCGTACTGGGCGTACATCAGCTGGCGCACGGTTTCCGCCACGTACTCGGCGTGCAGGCGGTTCGGGTCGGCGGCGTCGCGCAGGTGCAGCTCTTCCTTCTTGGCCTCGGCCGCCTGCTCGGCGGTGATGAAGCCGGCCTCCTGCATGCGGTCGATCACGTAGAACTGGCGCCCGCGTGCGCGCTGCGGGTTGTTGACCGGGTTGTTGGCGCCGGGTGCCTTCGGCAGGCCGGCCAGCATGGCGGCCTGGGCGATCGTCATCTCGGACAGCGGCTTGCCGAAGTAGGCCTCGGAAGCGGCCGCGAAGCCGTAGGCGCGGTTGCCCAGGTAGATCTGGTTCAGGTAGATCTCGAAGATCTGGTCCTTCGTGAGCAGGTGCTCCAGCTTGAAGGTCAGCAGCACCTCGTAGATCTTGCGGGTCAGCGTCTTCTCGGAACTCAGGTAGACGTTGCGGGCCACCTGCATCGTGATGGTGGAGGCGCCTTGGCTCTTCACGCGGTTCAGGTTGGCGAGGCCGGCGCGGACCAGACCCTTGTAGTCGACGCCGCCGTGGTCATAGAAGCGGGCGTCTTCGGCGGCGAGGACAGCGTCCTTCACGACCTTGGGGATCGCGGCGATGGGGGTGAGGTTGCGCCGCTCTTCCCCGAACTCGCCGATCTGCGTGCCTTCGGCGGAGAACACGCGCAGCGGCAGCTTGGGTCGGTAGTCGGAGAGTTCCGAGATGTCCGGCAGGTTGGGATAGGCCACTGCCAGGGCCACGGCCACCACGCACAGGATGGAAAGCAGGCCCGCCGCAGCGATGCCCGCCCCCCAGAACACGAAACGCAACAGCCATTTCAGCCAGAAGGGGCGTTCGGGTGGAGGAGTCTTGGCGCGCCCTTTCGGGCTGGAAGTTTCTTGCATGGGGGCCCGGAGAGTCACCGGACATTATAAAAAGCCGCCCCCTCGGCGCCTCCGGATCTTTGTTACCTCGCGCATTCCCTCTCCAGGGGCTAAGCAGAAAGTTACAGAATGCGGCTTTGACGTCACGTTTTGACAACGGTTGTCGGTTCCGGGCTTTCTGCACGCTTGGTGGGCGCTGTGCCTGCTGCTAGCATGCAACCGAACGCATATTTTTCCATTGGTTACAAATAACAGGGGGAGAGGGACCTAACTTGGCTGCTCTTGGATCATTGTTTCGTCGTCAGAACGCCCCCCTGCTGGGACTGGACGTCAGTTCGTCCAGCGTGAAGCTGGTGGAGCTCGGCCGTGAGGCCAGCGGCAAGCTGGTCCTGGAGCGCTGCGCCATCGAACCGCTCGAACGCGGCTGGATCACCGACGGCAACGTCGAGAAATTCGACGAAGTCGCCGAAGCCGTGCGCCGTGTCGTGCGCAAGAGCGGCACCAAGACCCGCAACGTGGCGCTGGCGCTGCCGCCCTCGGCGGTCATCACCAAGAAGATCATTCTCCCGGGCGGCATGAGCGAGCAGGAGCTCGAGATCCAGGTCGAATCCGAAGCCAACCAGTACATCCCGTTCTCGCTCGATGAAGTGAGCCTCGACTTCTGCGTAACGGGGCCGAGCACGACCTCCGTCGGCGACGTGGAAGTGCTGATCGCCGCCTCCCGCAAGGAGAAGGTGCAGGACCGCGAGGGCCTGGCGGAAGCCGCGGGCCTGAAGGCCATGATCCTCGACGTCGAGTCGTATGCCTCGCGCCTCGCAACCGCGCGCCTGATCGAGCAACTGCCGGGCAAGGGCGTGGACGCCATCGTGGCGCTGTTCGAAGTCGGTGCCTTCACGACCAGCATGCAGGTGCTGCGCAACCAGGAGGTGCTGTACGACCGCGACCAGGCCTTCGGCGGCGCTCAATTGAGCCAGCTGATCGTGCGCCAGTACGGTTTTTCCGCCGAGGAAGCCGAAGCCAAGAAGCGCAGCGGCGACCTGCCCGACGACTACGGCTCGGGCGTGCTCAAGCCCTTTGTCGAGAGCATCGCGCAGGAAATTGCGCGGGCGCTGCAGTTCTTCTTCACCAGCACGCCGCACAACCGCGTCGATTACGTGCTGCTGGCGGGCGGATCGTCGTCGCTGCCGGGGCTGACCAATGCCGTGACCCGCCAGACCTCTTTCGCCTGCTCGCTCGTGAATCCGTTCGACGGCATGGACTTCGGCCCCAGCATTCGCGAGAAGAAGGTCCGCCGTGAGGCGCCTTCCTATCTGACCTCCTGCGGCCTGGCCATGCGGAGGTTCCTGCAGTGATCCTGATCAATCTGCTTCCGCACCGCGAAGCCGCGCGCAAGCGCCGCCGCGAGGCTTTCTACGGCACCCTGGGTGGTGCCGCGCTGCTGGGCGCCCTGATCGCCGGCCTCGGTTACCTGTGGTTCGAGGCCCAGATTTCGGCGCAGCAATCGAAGAACGGTTTCCTTCAGGCCGAGATCAAGAAGCTCGAAGTCGAGATCAAGGAAATCTCGACACTGCAGGAAGAAATCGCAGCCTTGCGCGCGCGCCAGCTGGCCGTGGAAGACCTGCAAGGCGACCGCAACCTGCCCGTGCACCTGCTCAACGAACTCGTCCGGCAACTGCCCGACGGCGTCTACCTCACCAGCATGAAGCAGGAGAACCAGACCGTGACCCTGCAAGGCATGGCGCAGTCGAACGAGCGCGTGTCGGAACTGCTGCGCAACCTCGGCAACAACAGCCCCTGGCTGGTGAAGCCCGAGCTGGTCGAAATCACCTCGGCCAACGTGAACCTGAGCCAGCGCGACCAGCGCCGCGTGGCGAACTTCACGATGCGCATCGGCCTCAAGCGGCCCACCGATGCGCAGAAGGCGGAGGCCGAGAAGGCCCTGGCCGCCAAGGCGCAGGCGAAGGGGTAATCGATCATGGCCATCAGCAACCGATCCCTCCCCAAAGTCGACGTCGCCACCGCACTGCGGAACTTCGGCGACCAGTTCCGCGGACTGAATCCGAACGATCCTTCCATGTGGCCGGCGGTGCCGCGCTACGCGCTGTGCCTGGCCGTGTCCGCGCTGGTGCTGGCGGGCCTGTGGTTTGTCTGGCTCACGAACTCCAATGACGAGCTCGAAGCCGAGCGCGCCAAGGAAGTCACGCTCCGGACCGACTACCAGAAGAAAGTGGCGCAAGCCGCCAACCTCGACCTGCTGAAGAAGCAGCGCGAGCAGGTGCAGCAGTACGTGATCCTGCTCGAGAAGCAACTGCCCAGCAAGGCGGAAATGGACGCACTGCTCTCGGACATCAACCAGGCCGGCCTCGGCCGCAGCCTGCAGTTCGAACTGTTCCGTCCGGGCCAGGTGTCGGTCAAGGACTATTACGCAGAGCTGCCGATCGCCGTGCGCGTCACGGGCCGCTACCACGACATGGGTGCCTTCGCGGCCGACGTGGCCAGCCTGTCGCGCATCGTGACGCTCAACAACGTGACCGTCACACCGCAGAAGGACAAGGACGTGCTGACGATGGACGCCACCGCGCGCACCTACCGCTACCTCGACGAAGACGAGCGGGCCGCCCAGAAACGCGCCACGGCGCCGAAGGCGAAGAAATGAAGCCGGTCGCCAAAGTCCTGTGGCTGGCACTGGCCACGCTGGGCCTGAGCGCCTGCGGCGATTCCGACCAGGAAGACCTGCAGCGCTGGATGGTCGAGCAGCGCGCCCAGATCAAGCCCTCGGTGCCGCCGATCTCCGAACCCAAGAAGTTCACGCCGCAGGCCTACACCGAGGCGTCGTCGTTCGAGCCCTTCAACATGCTGAAGCTGACCCAGGCGCTGCGCCGGGAGTCGAACCAGCCGAGCACCTCCGAGCTGATCGCGCCGGAACTGGCGCGCCGCAAGGAAGCCCTCGAAGCGTTCCCGCTCGACACGATGGCGATGGTCGGCAGCATGAACCGCAACGGCCAGCCGGTGGCGCTCGTGCGTGTGGACAAGCTGCTCTACAAGGTGCGCGTCGGCGAGTACTTGGGGCTCAACTACGGGCGCATCACCCGTATCAACGAAACCGAAGTTGCCCTGCGCGAGATCGTGCAGGACGCCGCGGGCGAATGGATCGAACGCGTAGCCACGCTGCAGTTGCAAGAGAGTGCGAAATGAACCATAAAAAATCAACGATGGCACAGTGGCTGCGCGCCGCCGGGCTGGGTCTGCTGGCTTTCGGTGCCCTGGCCGTCGCCCATGCGCAAAACGCGATCGAGTCGGTGACGAGCTCGACCCAGTCGGGCGCGGAAGTGATCCGCATCGACCTGGCGCAGCCGCTCACCGCCGTGCCCGCCGGGTTCTCGGTGCAGACGCCGGCGCGCATCGCGCTGGACTTCCCGGGCGTGACGAACGCCATCGGGCGTTCGGCCATCGAGGTGAACCAGGGCAACCTGCGATCTGTCAATGTGGTGCAGGCCGGCGATCGCAGCCGGGTCGTGCTGAACCTGAAGCAGGCCACGGCCTACAAGGCCGAGATCCAGGGCAAGTCGCTGCTGGTGGTGCTCGAGCCGGTGGCTGGCACCGCACTCGTCGCTTCCGCGGCGACCACTTTCGCCGAGAACCGCAATCGCGACACGCTGCCGCTGCGCGATGTCGATTTCCGCCTGGGCGCTGATAACACCGGTCGCGTGCTGGTCGACCTGCCGAACAACCAGGTCGGCGTCGATGTGAAGCAGCAGGGCAAGAGCCTGGTGGTGGAGTTCACCAAGTCGACGCTGCCCGAAGGCCTGCGCCGCCGCCTCGACGTGGCCGACTTCGGCACGCCGGTGCAGCTGATCACTTCGCAGCAGTCGGGCGACCGGGTGCGCATGACGATCGATGCCAAGGGCGACTGGGAGCACAGCGCTTACCAGAGCGAGAACCAGTTCGTGGTGGAGGTCCGCGCACGCAAGGTCGACCCGAGCAAGCTCACGCAAGGCGTCGGCTACAACGGCGAGAAACTGTCGCTCAACTTCCAGAACATCGAGATCCGCTCGCTGCTGCAGGTGATCGCCGACTTCACGAACTTCAACATCGTGACCTCGGACTCGGTCAGCGGCGCACTGACACTGCGGCTGAAGGATGTGCCCTGGGACCAGGCGCTCGACATCATCATGCAGGCGAAGAACCTGGGCATGCGCAAGAACGGCAGCGTGCTGTGGATCGCGCCCAAGGACGAGATCAACGCCAAGGAAAAGCTCGAGTTCGAAGCCAAGGCGGCGATCGAGAACCTGGAGCCGCTGCGCACGCAGTCGTTCCAGCTGAACTACACGAAGGCCATTGCGATTGCACAGGGCCTGACGGGGACTGGTGCATCGGCGGGTGGCGGCGGTGGTGGTGGCGGCGGCGCGACCTCGCGCATCCTGAGCCCCCGCGGCAGCGTGATCGCCGAATCGCGGACCAACCAGCTGTTCGTGTCCGACATTCCCTCGCGTCTGGCGCAGGTCACCGACCTGATCCAGAAGCTGGACATTCCCGTCCGCCAGGTGCTGATCGAAGCGCGGATCGTGGAAGCCTCGGACACCTTCGGCAAGTCGCTCGGCGTGCGGATGGGCGGCGGCATCTCCCGCGAACGCGTCGCGTCGGCCAACGGCAATCCGGCATACGGCACCTTCGGCGTCATGCCCACCACCACCACCGGTGGCGTCGGCGCCGCAGCAGCCACCTGGACCAACTCCAACTTCATCAACCTGCCCGCAGGCGATGCCGGCGGCACCGGCAACTCGGCCGGCACCTTCGCAATCTCGCTGTTCAACTCGAGCTTGTCGCGCATGCTGAACCTCGAAATCTCGGCGCTTGAAGCCGATGGCAAGGGCAAGCTGGTCTCGAGCCCCCGCGTCATCACGGCCGACCAGACCAAGGCGCTGATCGAGCAGGGTGAGGAAATCCCCTACCAGCAGGCCACCTCCAGCGGCGCCACGTCGATCTCGTTCCGCAAGGCGGTGCTCAAGCTCGAAGTCACGCCGCAGATCACGCCCGAAGGCAACATCATCCTGACGCTGGACGTGAGCAAGGACGCCCGCGGCGTCAACACCTCGGCGGGCCCGGCCATCAACACCAAGCACGTGCAGACCGAGGTGCTGGTCGAGAACGGCGGCACGGTGGTCATCGGTGGTATCTTCGAGCTCACCGAAACCAATGACGAATCGCGCGTGCCGGTGCTGGGTGAAATCCCCTACATGGGGGCATTGTTCCGCAAGCGCGAACGCGTTGCCAACAAGACCGAAATGCTCGTCTTTATCACCCCGAAGATGATTACCGACCGCAACGCCGCGCGCTGACGCGCAGGCGTAGCAGCCACCGCGTGGCGGTCGCACTTGTCGGGTTGCCCGGCGCCGGAAAGTCCGCAGTGGGCCGGCGGCTGGGCGCTCGGCTGAACACTCCCTTCATAGACACCGATCACGTGGTCGAGCAGCGCATCGGCTGCACGATCCGTGATTTCTTCGATCGCGAGGGCGAAGCCGCCTTCCGCGACATCGAGCAGGCGGTCATCGCCGACCTGGCCGCCCACCCCCACGGCGTGCTGGCGACCGGTGGCGGCGCCGTGCTGCGCGAGGCCAACCGCCAGCAGCTGCGCGGCCATTTCCACGTCATCTACCTGCGTTCCTCGCCCGAAGACCTGTTCCGGCGCCTGCGCCACGACGTCAAGCGCCCGCTCCTGCAGGTGGCCGACCCGCTCGGCAGGCTGCGCGAGTTGCACGATGCACGCGACCCGTTCTACCGGGAAACGGCCCATGACGTGGTCGACACCGGCCGGCCGTCGATCGCGGTGCTGGTCAACCTCATCGTGATGCAGCTCGAGCTGGCCGGGGTGGTCGAACCCGGCGCCCATCCGGAAGAGCCCTCGGACTGACCCCGGCAGGCCCGAGCGCCTAAACTCGCGGCCATGTCCCTGTCTGTTTCGCCCGCACTTTCCGCCCCGCCAAAGCCCGAACGCGTCGAGATCCAGCTCGGCGAGCGCAGCTACCCGATCCTGATCGGCGGTGGCCTGCTGGAAGACCCTGCCAGCTTCGGTGTCGTTCCCGCAGCCGCCAGCGCGCTGATCGTCAGCAACACCACCGTGGCACCGCTCTACGCGCAGGCCTTGCGGACCGTGCTGGCCGAGCGCTTTCGCACGGTCCACCTGCTCGAGTTGCCCGACGGCGAGGCGTACAAGAACCTCGAGACGCTCAACCTGATCTTCGACGCCCTGCTGGGTCACGGCAGCGACCGCAAGACGGTGCTGTTCGCGCTCGGTGGCGGGGTGGTGGGCGACATGACCGGCTTCGCGGCCGCCAGCTACATGCGCGGCGTGCCTTTCGTGCAGGTGCCGACCACGCTGCTGGCGCAGGTCGATTCCTCGGTGGGTGGCAAGACGGCCATCAACCACCCGCTGGGCAAGAACATGATCGGCGCGTTCTACCAGCCGCAGCTCGTGCTGTGCGACCTGGACACGCTGCAGACGCTGCCCCCGCGCGAGCTCAGCGCCGGCCTGGCCGAGGTCATCAAGTACGGCCCGATCTACGACATGGCTTTCTTCGACTGGATCGAAGCGAACATCGAGGCGCTGGTGGCGCGCGACCCGGCCGCGCTGGCCCATGCCGTGAAGCGCAGCTGCGAGATCAAGGCGCTGGTGGTCGGCCAGGACGAGCGCGAGACCGGCCTGCGTGCCATCCTCAATTTCGGCCACACCTTCGGACATGCCATCGAGTCGGGCCTGGGCTACGGCGAGTGGCTGCACGGCGAAGCCGTCGGCTGCGGCATGGTCATGGCGGCGCAGCTGTCGCAGCGGCTCGGCGGCGTCGACGCGGCCTTCGTCGAACGACTGACCCGCCTGATCGAGCGCGCCGGTCTTCCCACCGTGGGGCCGGCGCTGGGCGCCGAGCGTTACCTCGAGCTGATGCGCGTCGACAAGAAGTCGGAAGCCGGCGAGATCCGCTTCGTGGTGATCGACCGACCCGGCTCCGCCGTCGTGCGCAGCGCGCCCGACGCGATGGTGCGCGACGTGCTCGCGCAGTGCTGCGTGGCATGAGCCTTGCGGCGTACGCCTGCCATCCGGCGCGCTCGCGTGGACGGCGCCACGCGGAACCGCCCGCGCCCACGCGCGACGCCTTCCAGCGCGACCGCGACCGCATCGTCCATTCCACCGCCTTCCGCCGGTTGGTCTACAAGACCCAGGTGTTCCTCAACCACGAGGGCGACCTGTTCCGCACGCGGCTCACGCATTCGCTCGAAGTCGCGCAGCTGGGCCGCTCCATCGCGCGCGCGCTGCGGCTCAACGAAGACCTGGTCGAGGCGATCGCGCTGGCCCATGACCTGGGCCACACGCCCTTCGGCCACGCGGGCCAGGACGCGCTCAACGCCTGCATGGCCGAGCACGGCGGTTTCGAGCACAACCTGCAGAGCCTGCGCGTGGTCGATGCGCTGGAGCACCGCTACCCGCAGTACGACGGCCTGAACCTCAGCTTCGAGACCCGCGAAGGCATCCTCAAGCATTGCTCGCGTGCCAACGCCGAGCGCATCGAGGCGGCCGAGCCGCAGGGCGTGGCCCGTCGCTTTCTCGACCGCACGCAGCCGGGGCTGGAGGCACAGCTGTGCAACCTGGCCGATGCCATCGCCTACAACGCGCACGACATCGACGACGGCGTGCGCTCGGGCCTGATCAGCGTCGAGCAGTTGGCCGACGTCGAACTGTTCGAACGCTACCGCCGCGAAGCGCTGGCCGAGCATCCGCACCTGCAGGGCCAAGGCCGGCGCGTGCTCTATGAAACCATCCGCCGCATGCTCAGCGCGCAGGTCTACGACGTGATCGACACGACGCGCGCGGCCATCGAGGCGCTGGGCCCCGTCGATGCCGACGCCGTGCGCCAAGCGCCGCCGCTGGTGGCCTTCAGCGGCGTCATGCAGGCGCAGTCGGAGGCGCTCAAGCAGTTCCTGTTCCGCAATCTCTATCGCCACCCGCAGGTCACGCAGACCACCGACCAGGCGAGCGAGGTCGTGCGCGGGCTGTTCGACGCCTACCTGGCGCGCGGCACCGAGATGCCCGCGTCGTTCGCGGAACGCCGCGACCGCCATCGCGCCGTGGCCGACTACATCGCCGGCATGACCGACCGCTTCGCCATGCGCGAGCACGAACGGCTGACCGGCCGCCGGGGCATCGCATGACGGCGGCCGTGCGCTCGAACAGCGCGTCGGCCCGCGTGCCGGCCGCGGCCTTCGCCGTCGTGCTGGGCGGTGTCAGTGCCGCGCTGCACCTGGGCAAGCTGCCGCCCGCCGTGCCGGCGCTGCAGGCGTCGCTGGGCATCGACCTGGTCGAGGCGGGTTTCCTGCTGTCGCTGGTCCAGGTCGCGAGCATGACGCTCGGCTTGCTGGCTGGGCTCGCCGCAGACTCCATCGGCCTGCGGCGCAGCATGCTGGTCGGGCTGGCGGTGCTGACGACGGCCAGCCTGCTCGGGGGCGCCGTCGGTGCCGGTCTGCTGGGCGGGTCTCACGCGGTGCTGTGGCTGTTCGTGCTGCGTGCGGCCGAAGGCATCGGCTTCCTGATGGCGGTGATGCCTGGCCCGGGACTCATCCGCGCACTGACGCCGGCGGGCGCCGACAAGGCCGCGCTGGGCTTGTGGGGCGCCTACATGCCGCTCGGCGTGGCGCTGGCGCTGCTTATCGGCCCGGCCCTGATCGGGTGGGGCGGATGGGCCGACTGGTGGTGGACACTGTCGCTGGTGTCGGCGGGAGCGGCACTCTGGGTGTGGCTGGCGGTGCCGCGCGACCGGCCCCGCACGGCCGGCGCGAGCCTGCAGCCCGCATCGTCCGGCTGGGCGTCGCGGCTGCGCGAGACGGTCGGCGCGCGTGCGCCGTGGCTGGTCGCGCTGACCTTCGCCGTGTACTCGTCGCAGTGGATGGCCGTGATCGGTTTCCTGCCCGCGATCTATGCCGACGCGAAAGTGCCGGCCGCCTGGAGCGCAGTGCTGACCGCGCTGGCCGCGGCGATGAACATCGTCGGCAACCTCATGGGCGGCCGCTGGCTGCAGCGCGGCGTGGCGCCCGAGCGCCTGCTGCAGTGGGGTTTCCTGACCATGGCGCTGGGCGGTGTCGCCGCCTTCGCGCAGGTGGGGCAGGGCGCCGGCGCCGAGGCGCTGGGCCTGCCGCCCGCGCTGCGCTATGCCGCGATCTGCGCTTTTTCGCTCGGCGGCGGCATGGTGCCGGCGACGCTGTTCCTGTTGGGCGTGCGGCTGGCGCCGGGGCCGAGCACCGTCTCGACCACCGTCGGCCTGATGCAGCAGGCGTCGTCGCTCGGCCAGTTCCTGGCGCCGCCGGCGGTGGCCTGGCTGGCGCACCGCGTCGGTGGCTGGCACTGGACCTGGACCGCCACGCTGGCCTGTTCGCTCGCCGGCATGGCGGTCGCCGCGCGCCTCGGGCGCATCCGCCGACTGACGGAGGCCACGGCATGAGCGACCCGACGGTCATCGACGCCGCGCAGGCCGAAGCCGACACCCGGCGCTGGCTCGAGCGCGCCGTGATCGGCCTCAACCTGTGCCCCTTCGCCAAGGCGGTGCATGTGAAGGGCCAGATCCACTACCTCACCTACCTCGACACCCACGAAGGCCGCCTCATCGATGCGCTGCTGGCCGAGGCCCGCGCGCTCGTGGCGCTCGATGCCGAGGTGCGCGACACCACCTTGCTGATCGTCCCCCACGCGCTGGCGGACTTTCTCGACTTCAACGATTTCACCGAACGCGCCGAGCGCAAGCTCGCCCGCGCGGGCTTCGACGGCGTGCTGCAGCTCGCCAGCTTCCATCCGCATTTCCAGTTCGCCGGCACCGAGGCCGACGACATCACCAACGCCACCAACCGCGCGCCGTACCCCACGCTGCACCTGCTGCGCGAAGACAGCGTGGACCGCGCGGTCGAGGCCTTTCCCGAGGCCGAGGCGATCTTCGAGCGCAACATCGAGACGCTTGAAGCCCTGGGCCCCGACGGCTGGACCGCGCTCGATGTCGGCCCGGGAAGCGCCACGCCATGAACAACAAGAACACCATGCCCCGTCCCGCGAAAGCCCACCCCACCAACAAGGCTGCGAAGGCCGAGGCCGAGCTGGCCGAAGTCCTGCGGCCGGGCCAGTCTGTCGAGCTCCTCAAGGAACTGCACATCCTCACGCGCGAAGGCCGGCTCAACCAGGATTCGCGGCGCAAGCTCAAGCAGGTCTACCACCTGTTCCAGTTCATCGAGCAGCTGCTGCGCGAGCTGCCGGGCGAGGGCGCCGAGGCAACGCTGGCCGACCACGGGGCGGGCAAGTCGTACCTCGGCTTCATCATCTACGACCTGTTCTTCCGCGCGCGGCAGGGCGGTCATGTCTACGGCATCGAGACGCGCAGCGAACTGGTCGAGCGCTCCCGCGCGCTGGCGCAGCAGCTGGGCTTCGGGCGCATGTCGTTCCTGAACCTCACTGTGGCCGAGTCGGCGCAGGCGAGCGAGCTGCCGGCGCAGATCGATGTGGTCACCGCGCTGCACGCCTGCGACACCGCCACCGACGACGCCATCGCCTTCGGCCTGGCCAAGAAGGCGCGCTGCATGGTGCTCGTGCCCTGCTGCCAGGCCGAAGTGGCGGCCTGCCTGCGCGAGACCAAGGCGCTGGCCCTGTCGCGCACGCCGCTGGCCGAGCTGTGGCGCCATCCGCTGCACACGCGCGAGATCGGCAGCCAGCTCACCAACGTGCTGCGCTGCCTGTACCTGGAAGCCAACGGCTACAGCGTCACCGTGACCGAGCTGGTCGGCTGGGAGCACAGCATGAAGAACGAGCTGATCCTGGCGCGCTACACCGGCCAGCGCAAGGCGAGTGCGGCGACGCGGCTGCGCGAGCTGCTGGCGCAGTTCGGGCTCGACACGCTGGGCGATACGCGCTTCCGCCTGACGGACTGAGTATTCGGACGGCGTCGTCCATCGTCACCATGGCCCGTCTCCCCCGTCTCACGCTGGCTGGCATGCCGCACCACGTGATCCAGCGCGGCAACAACCGCCAGCCGATCTTCGTGGACCGTGCCGACCACGAGAAGCTGCTCGGCCTGCTGGCCGAGAACGCCGCGCGCTTCGGCATCGCGCTGCACGCCTACGTGCTGATGGACAACCACTTTCACCTGCTGGCCACGCCGGACAGTGCCACGGGCCTGCCGCAGTTCATGCAGTCGGTCGGGCGCAGCTACGTGCGCTACTTCAACGACCGCCACGGCCGCAGCGGCACCTTGTGGGAAGGACGCTACAGATCGACCCTGATCCAGACCGAGCGCTACCTGCTGACCTGCATGGCCTACATCGACCTGAACCCGGTGCGCGCCGGCATGGTCGCCGAGGCGCGCGACTTCCCGTGGTCCAGCCACGGCCACTACGCCGGCCTGCGGCAGGACCGGCTGCTGACACCGCATCCGCTGTACTGGGAACTCGGCAACACGCCCTTCGCGCGGGAGGCGGCGTATGCCGAACTGGTGCGTGGCGGGGTTCGCGCGGCCGATCAGCAGGCCCTGACCGAGGCCACCTTGCGCGGCTGGGCGGCCGGCGACGACGGTTTTCTGGATACGTTGCAGAAGTCCACCGAGCGCCGCGTGATCAAGGCCAAGGCCGGCCGGCCGCCTGCGCCCGCCAAAGATCCGGACTGAAAGCGGCCGAAAGCCGCGCCCTTGTTGGGCATCGTGCTGCTGTTTTTAATATGTCCCTAATTTAATTCTGACAAGAAAACTCAAGATTTAATGGGGATCTGACCCCTATTAAAGTGTTTGGCATTCTTTGTGCATCGCAATATGCTCCCTTTCCCTGCGAAAACTGAAGGAGCGCGCCATGACGACGGCTGCCGAGATTCAACACCTCCAAGAACACGGTCTGTATTCCGGTGCCGATGAGCACGATGCCTGCGGCGTCGGCTTCGTCGCCCATATCAAGGGCGAGAAGAGCCACGCCATCGTGCTGCAGGGCCTGAAGATCCTCGAGAACCTCGACCACCGCGGCGCTGTCGGCGCCGACAAGCTGATGGGCGACGGCGCGGGCATCCTGATCCAGCTGCCCGACCTGCTGTACCGCGAAGAAATGGCCAAGCAGGGCGTCACGC
Organism: Variovorax sp. GW531-E2; assembly: GCF_059423125.1. Classification (NCBI taxonomy): domain Bacteria; kingdom Pseudomonadati; phylum Pseudomonadota; class Betaproteobacteria; order Burkholderiales; family Comamonadaceae; genus Variovorax; species Variovorax sp. GW531-E2. The sequence goes on from NZ_JBWKXQ010000034.1 coordinate 15,116, forward strand.
TGCCCCCGCCCGGCGAATACGGCGTCGGCATGATCTTCCTGCCGAAGGAACACGCCTCGCGCGAAGCCTGCGAGCAGGAAATGGAACGCGCCATCAAGGCCGAAGGCCAGGTGCTGCTGGGCTGGCGCGACGTGCCGGTCAACCGCGACATGCCCATGTCGCCCACCGTGCGCGAAAAGGAACCGCTGCTGCGCCAGATCTTCATCGGCCGCGGCAACGACGTGATCGTGCAGGACGCGCTGGAGCGCAAGCTGTACGTGATCCGCAAGACCGCCAGCGCCAACATCCAGCGCCTGAAGCTCAAGCACAGCAAGGAATACTACGTTCCGAGCATGTCCAGCCGCACCGTGGTCTACAAGGGCCTGCTGCTGGCCGACCAGGTCGGTACCTACTACCTCGACCTGCAGGACAAGCGCTGCGTCTCGGCCCTGGGCCTGGTGCACCAGCGCTTCTCGACCAACACCTTCCCCGAGTGGCCGCTGGCCCACCCGTACCGCTATGTCGCTCACAACGGCGAAATCAACACGGTCAAGGGCAACTACAACTGGATGAAGGCGCGCGAAGGCGTGATGTCGTCGCCCGTGCTGGGCGCCGACCTGCAGAAGCTCTACCCGATCAGCTTCGCCGGCCAGTCCGACACCGCCACCTTCGACAACTGCCTCGAGCTGCTGACGATGGCCGGCTACCCCATCAGCCAGGCCGTGATGATGATGATTCCCGAGCCCTGGGAACAGCACGCCACCATGGACACGCGCCGCCGCGCGTTCTATGAGTACCACGCCGCCATGCTCGAGCCGTGGGACGGCCCGGCCTCCATCGTCTTCACCGACGGCCGCCAGATCGGCGCCACGCTCGACCGCAACGGCCTGCGTCCCTCGCGCTACTGCGTGACCGACGACGACCTGGTCATCATGGCCTCCGAGTCGGGCGTGCTGCCCGTGCCCGAGCAGAAGATCGTTCGCAAGTGGCGCCTGCAGCCCGGCAAGATGTTCCTGATCGACCTGGAGCAGGGCCGCATGATCGACGACGAGGAGGTCAAGGCCACCCTCGCCAACAGCAAGCCCTACAAGCAGTGGATCGAGAACCTGCGCATCAAGCTCGACAGCGTCAAGGCCGAGCCCGCCGCGATCCCCGTGAGCCAGGTCGCGCTGCTCGACCGCCAGCAGGCCTTCGGCTACACCCAGGAAGACATCAAGTTCCTGATGAGCCCGATGGCGCAGGCCGGTGAAGAGGGCATCGGCTCCATGGGCAACGACAGCCCGCTGGCCGTGCTCTCCAGCAAGAACAAGCCGCTGTACAACTACTTCAAGCAGCTGTTCGCGCAGGTCACGAACCCGCCGATCGACCCGATCCGCGAAGCGATCGTGATGTCGCTCGTGTCCTTCATCGGCCCCAAGCCGAACCTGCTGGACATCAACCAGGTCAACCCGCCGATGCGGCTCGAAGTGAGCCAGCCCATCCTCGACTTCGCCGACATGGCGAAGCTGCGCGACATCGGCCGCTACACGCAAGGCAAGTTCAAGAGCTACGTGCTGGACATCACCTACCCGCTGGGCTGGGGCGATGAAGGCGTCGAAGCCAAGCTGGCTTCGCTGTGTGCCGAAGCGGTCGACGCCATCAAGGGCGGCCACAACATCCTGATCGTGAGCGACCGCGGCGTGGGCCCGACGCAAGTGGCGATCCCCGCCGTGCTGGCGCTGTCGGCCGTGCACCAGTACCTCGTGCGCGAGGGCCTGCGCACCACCGCCGGCCTCGTGGTCGAGACCGGTTCGGCGCGCGAAGTGCATCACTTCGGCGTGCTTGCCGGCTACGGCGCCGAAGCCGTGCACCCGTACCTCGCCATGGAAACGCTGGCGGCCATGCACGCCGACCTGCCGGGCGACCTGAGCGCCGACAAGGCGGTCTACAACTACGTCAAGGCCATCGGCAAGGGCCTGTCGAAGATCATGTCGAAGATGGGTGTCAGCACCTACATGAGCTACTGCGGCGCCCAGCTGTTCGAAGCCATCGGCCTGAACACCGAGACGGTGAACAAGTACTTCACCGGCACGGCCAGCCGCGTGGAAGGCATCGGCGTCTTCGAGATCGCCGAAGAAGCCATCCGCATGCACAAGGCCGCCTTCGGCGACGACCCCGTGCTCGCCCACATGCTGGACGCCGGCGGCGAATACGCCTGGCGCACCCGCGGCGAAGAGCACATGTGGACGCCCGACGCCATCGCCAAGCTGCAGCACAGCACGCGCTCCAACAACTGGAACACGTACAAGGAATACGCGCAGCTCATCAACGACCAGAACCGCCGCCATCTCACGCTGCGCGGCCTGTTCGAGTTCAAGATCGATCCGGCCAAGGCCATCCCGGTGGACGAGGTCGAAGCCGCCGCCGAGATCGTCAAGCGCTTCGCCACCGGCGCGATGTCGCTGGGCTCGATCAGCACCGAGGCGCACGCCACGCTCGCCATTGCCATGAACCGCATCGGCGGCAAGAGCAACACGGGCGAAGGCGGTGAAGACCCCGCGCGTTACCGCAACGAACTCAAGGGCATCCCGATCAAGCAGGGCGACACGCTCAAGAGCGTGATCGGCGCGGCCAACGTCGAGGTCGACCTGCCGCTGAACGACGGCGACTCGCTGCGTTCGCGCATCAAGCAGGTCGCGTCGGGCCGCTTCGGCGTCACGGCCGAGTACCTGCATTCGGCCGACCAGATCCAGATCAAGATGGCGCAAGGTGCCAAGCCGGGCGAGGGCGGTCAGCTGCCCGGCGGCAAGGTCACCGAGTACATCGGCAAGCAGCGCTATGCCGTGCCGGGCGTGGGCCTCATCTCGCCGCCGCCGCACCACGACATCTACTCGATCGAAGACCTCGCACAGCTCATTCACGACCTGAAGAACACCGCGCCGCACGCCAGCATCAGCGTGAAGCTGGTGAGCGAAATCGGCGTCGGCACCATCGCTGCAGGCGTGGCCAAGTGCAAGAGCGACCACGTCGTGATCGCCGGCCATGACGGCGGCACGGGCGCTTCGCCCTGGTCGTCGATCAAGCATGCGGGCAGCCCGTGGGAAATCGGCCTGGCCGAGACGCAGCAGACGCTGGTGCTCAACCGCCTGCGCAGCCGCATCCGCGTGCAGGCCGACGGCCAGATGAAGACTGGCCGCGACGTCGCCATCGGCGCGTTGCTGGGCGCCGACGAATTCGGCTTCGCCACCGCGCCGCTGGTGGTCGAGGGCTGCATCATGATGCGCAAGTGCCACCTGAACACCTGCCCGGTGGGCGTGGCCACGCAAGACCCGGTGCTGCGCAAGAAGTTCTCGGGCAAGCCCGAGCACGTCGTCAACTACTTCTTCTTCGTCGCGGAAGAAGTGCGCCAGATCATGGCCCAGCTGGGCATCCGCAAGTTCGACGACCTGATCGGCCGCGCCGACCTGCTCGACATGCGCAAGGGCATCGAGCACTGGAAGGCATCGGGCCTCGATTTCAGCCGCCTGTTCGCGCTGCCGACCGTGCCGGCCGACGTGCCGCGCTTCCATGTCGAGAACCAGGACCACGGCCTCGAGCGCGCCCTGGACGTGAAGCTCATCGAGAAGTCGCGTCCCGCCATCGACAAGGGCGAGAAGGTGCAGTTCATCGAGGTGGCACGCAACGTCAACCGCTCGGTGGGCGCGATGCTCTCGGGCGCGCTGACCAAGGTGCATCCGCAGGGCCTGCCCGACGACTCGATCCGCATCCAGCTCGAAGGCACGGGCGGCCAGTCGTTCGGCGCCTTCCTGGCACGCGGCATCACGCTGTACCTGATCGGCGACGCCAACGACTACACCGGCAAGGGCCTTTCGGGCGGCCGCGTGGTGGTGCGCCCCAGCCTCGACTTCCGCGGTGAAGCCGCGCGCAACACCATCGTCGGCAACACCGCGCTGTACGGCGCGACCACCGGCGAGGCCTACCTGTGCGGCGTGGCCGGCGAGCGTTTCGCGGTGCGCCTGTCGGGCGCCACGGCGGTCATCGAAGGCACCGGCGACCACGGTTGCGAATACATGACTGGCGGCACGGTGGCCGTGCTCGGCAAGACGGGCCGCAACTTCGCGGCCGGCATGAGCGGCGGCGTCGCCTTCGTCTATGACGAAGACGGCCAGTTCGCCTCGCGCTGCAACCTCTCGATGGTGTCGCTCGACAAGGTGCTCACCTCGGCCGAGCAGACCGCCAGCGTGCATCGCAAGATCTGGCACGGCGGCGAGACCGACGAAGCGCAGCTCAAGAAGCTGCTCGAAGAGCACCACCGCTGGACGGGCAGCAAGCGCGCGCGCGAGCTGCTCGACAACTGGGCCGAGTCGCGCACCAAGTTCGTCAAGGTGTTCCCGAACGAGTACAAGCGCGCCCTGGCCGAATTGCACGACCGCCAGGTCGAGCTGGCCAGCAGCGGCAACAACGCCCACGTCGGCCTCGAGCCGCACGCACTGGCCGCGCCCGCCACGGCCGCCGTCTGAGCGCGCCATAGATACGAAGAACAGAGGAAAGCACGATGGGAAAAATCACCGGCTTCATGGAGCATGAGCGCATCGAAGAGGGCTACAAGCCTGTCGAAGAGCGCGTCAAGCACTACAAGGAATTCGTCGTCGGCCTGAACACCGACCAGGCCAAGGTGCAGGGCGCACGTTGCATGGACTGCGGCACGCCGTTCTGTAACAGCGGCTGCCCGGTCAACAACATCATTCCGGACTTCAACGACCTCGTGTACCGCGACGATTGGCAGAACGCCTTCGCGGTGCTCGACTCGACCAACAACTTCCCCGAGTTCACCGGCCGCATCTGCCCCGCGCCCTGCGAGGCGGCCTGCGTGCTCAACGTGAACGACGACGCGGTCGGCATCAAGTCGCTGGAACACGCGATCATCGACCGCGCCTGGGACGAAGGCTGGGTGGCGCCGCGCGTCGCCAAGCACAAGACCGGCAAGAAGGTCGCCGTGGTGGGCTCCGGCCCGGCCGGCATGGCCGCCGCGCAGCAATTGGCGCGCGCCGGCCACGATGTCACGCTGTTCGAGAAGAACGACCGCGTCGGCGGCCTGCTGCGCTACGGCATTCCCGACTTCAAGATGGAGAAGTCGCACATCGACCGCCGCGTCGAGCAGATGAAGGCCGAAGGCGTGACCTTCCGCACCGGCGTGATGGTCGGTGCTGCGAAAGACCCGCTGGGCAAGGGCTCCAAGGTGACCAACCTGGCCAAGGAAACCGTCACGCCCGAGCAGCTGCAGAAAGACTTCGACGCCGTGGTGCTCACCGGCGGCGCCGAGCAGTCGCGCGACCTGCCGGTGCCCGGCCGCGATCTCGACGGCATCCACTTCGCGATGGAGTTCCTGCCGCAGCAGAACCGCGTCAACGCAGGCGACAAGGTCAAGGGCCAGCTGCGCGCCGAAGGCAAGCACGTCATCGTCATCGGCGGCGGCGACACCGGCTCCGACTGCGTGGGCACCAGCAACCGCCACGGCGCCGTGAGCGTCACGCAGTTCGAACTGATGCCGCAGCCGCCGGAAGAAGAGAACCGTCCGCTGACCTGGCCCTACTGGCCGATCAAGTTGCGCACCAGCTCCAGCCACGAAGAAGGTTGCGAGCGCGAGTTCGCCATCTCGACCAAGGAATTCATCGGCGAGAAGGGCAAGGTCACCGGCCTGAAGACCGTGCGCGTCGAGTGGAAGGACGGCAAGATGCAGGAAGTGGCCGGCAGCGAGCAGATCCTCAAGGCCGACCTGGTGCTGCTGGCCATGGGCTTCATCAGCCCCGTGGCCACCGTGCTCGACGCCTTCGGTGTCGAGAAGGACGCCCGCGGCAACGCGCGCGCCACGGTCGACTTCATCGGCGGCTACGCCACCAATGTGCCCAAGGTGTTCGCCGCAGGTGACATTCGCCGCGGCCAATCGCTGGTGGTGTGGGCAATTCGCGAGGGCCGTCAAGCGGCGCGTTCGGTCGACGAATTTTTGATGGGATTCAGCGACTTACCGCGCTGATTTTTGTTTCATTTGAAGCGGCGCCGTTCGCGGCCCCGTTATCATCCGCGGAAACCGCATGCCGGGATGCCTGAGAAGGCGCCCGGCTTTTTTATTGTGATGGACCCAGCCACACCACCGTCTTCCTCCTTCGTCGAATTCCGCGATGTCTCGTTCGGCTACGGCGCGCGCGCGATCCTCGACGGCGTGTCGTTTTCCGTGCCGCGAGGCAAGGTGACGGCACTGATGGGGGCGTCGGGTGGTGGCAAGACCACCGTGCTGCGCCTGATCGGCGGCCAGCAACGTGCGCAACGCGGCGAGGTGCTGTTCGATGGCAAGGACGTCGGCCGCTTCGATGTTTCGACGCTGTATGCGGCGCGGCGTCGCATGGGCATGCTGTTCCAGTTCGGCGCGCTGTTCACCGACATCAGCGTGTTCGACAACGTGGCGTTCCCATTGCGCGAGCACACGCAGCTGTCGGAAGCGCTGGTGCGCGACATCGTGCTCATGAAGCTCGACGCCGTCGGCCTGCGCGGTGCGCGCGACCTGATGCCCAGCGAGGTGTCGGGCGGCATGGCGCGGCGCGTGGCACTGGCGCGCGCGATCGCGCTTGACCCCGACCTCGTGATGTACGACGAACCCTTCGCGGGGCTCGACCCGATCTCGCTGGGCACGGCCGCGCGGCTGATCCGCCAGCTCAACGACGCGCTCGGCCTCACCAGCATCATCGTGTCGCACGACCTCGAGGAAACCTTCCGCATCGCGGACCACGTGATCATCCTGGCCAACGGCGGCATCGCCGCGCAGGGGCGGCCCGACGAGGTGCGCGAGAGCGTCGATCCGCTGGTGCATCAGTTCGTCAATGCGCTGCCTGACGGGCCGGTGCACTTCCACTATCCGGGCGTCAGTATCGAAGACGATTTCGGGAACAGGGAAGGAGGGCGTTCATGACCTGGTGGAAGCCCGCCGACGTCGGCTTTGCCGTGCGCAGCCAACTGGCCGACATGGGCCATGCGGCCAAGCTGTTCCTGCGCCTGCTCGGCCCGGGCGCGCAGATCATGCGGCGCTTCGGGCTGGTGCGCGACCAGATCCATTTCCTGGGCAACTACTCGCTCGCCATCATCGGCGTGTCGGGCCTGTTCGTGGGCTTCGTGCTCGGGCTGCAGATGTACTACGCGCTGCAGCGCTACGGCTCGTCCGAGGCGCTCGGCCTGCTGGTGGCGCTGAGCCTGGTGCGCGAACTCGGTCCCGTGGTGGCGGCCCTGCTGTTCACCGGCCGGGCCGGCACCTCGCTGACGGCCGAGATCGGCCTCATGAAAGCCAACGAGCAGTTGAGCGCCATGGAAATGATGGCGGTCGATCCGGTGCAGCGCATCCTCGCGCCGCGCTTCTGGGCCGGCGTCATCACCATGCCGCTGCTGGCGGCCGTGTTCAGCGCGGTCGGCATCATGGGCGGCTATGTCGTGGGCGTGCTCATGCTGGGCGTCGACCCGGGCGCGTTCTGGGGCCAGATGCAGGGCGGCGTCGATGTCTGGCGCGACGTCGGCAACGGCGTCATCAAGAGCATCGTGTTCGGTTTCACCGTGACCTTCGTCGCGCTGCTGCAGGGCTTCGAGGCCCAGCCGACGCCCGAGGGCGTGTCGCGCGCCACCACGCGGACCGTGGTGATGGCGTCGCTGGCGGTCTTGGGGCTCGATTTCTTGCTCACCGCCATGATGTTCAGTATCTAAAGGGGCCCCGGCCCCATCGTTCTAGACAGAGAGTGCAAACCATGCAACGTTCCACCAACGACATCTGGGTCGGCCTGTTCGTGCTGATCGGCGGCGCCGCCTTGCTGTTCCTGGCGCTGCAGTCGGCCAACCTGTTGAGCCTGAACTTCCAGAAGACCTACACGGTCACCGCGCGTTTCGACAACATCGGCGGGCTCAAGCCCCAGACCGCGGTCAAGAGCGCTGGCGTGGTGGTCGGTCGTGTGGAATCCATCGCGTTCAACGACAAGGCCTTTCAGGCCGATGTGACGCTGGCGCTGCAAAACCGTTACAGTTTTCCCAAGGACAGCTCGCTCAAGATCCTGACCAGTGGCCTGCTCGGCGAGCAGTACATCGGCATCGAGGCGGGCGCCGAGGAAAAGAACCTGCAAGCCGGCGACACCATCACCGCGACCCAATCGGCCGTGGTGCTGGAGAACCTGATCAGCCAGTTCCTGTACAGCAAGGCCGCCGAGGGGAATACGGCGCCGGGAACAGCCAACAAGAAATGACCACACGACTTTTTTCGTCGACTGCTATTAAAAGTGTAGCTAGCTCCGCCCGTTGGGCCACCGCCACCGTCGGTTTCGCCCTCGTGGCCGGATGCGCCACCGGATCCGGCGCAAGCCCGACCGACCCCTTCGAGCCGTACAACCGCGGCATGACGCGCTTCAACGACACCGTCGACGAAGCCGTGCTGGAGCCCGTGGCCACTGCCTACCAGAACGTGGTGCCCTCGCTGGTGCGCCAGGGCGTGACCAACTTCTTCAGCAACCTCGGTGACATCTGGAGCCTGGCCAACAACGTGGCCCAGCTCAAGCTGCAGAACAGCGCCGAGACCTTCATGCGGCTGAACGTCAACACCTTCTTCGGCCTGGGCGGCCTGCTCGACGTTGCCTCCGAGGCGCGCCTGCCGCGCCACGAGGAAGACTTCGGCCAGACGCTGGGCTACTGGGGCGTGGGCGCCGGTCCGTACGTCGTGTTGCCGCTGCTCGGCCCTTCCACGCTGCGCGACACGATCGCCCGGCCGCTCGACATGTACGGCGATGCGCAGGGCCATATCCACGACATCGCCTGGCGTAATTCGCTGGCGGGCCTGCGTGTCGTGGACACCCGTTCGCGCTACCTGGGGGCCACCCGCCTGCTCGACGAAGCCGCGCTCGACAAGTACTCGTTCACGCGCGATGCCTTCCTGCAGCGCCGCCGCAACCAGGTCTACGACGGCAACCCGCCGGACGACGACAACGCCGGCAAGTGACGGCAAAAGAGGGCGGACGGGGTGGTCCTGCTTGCATCCGGTTGCAAGGCTTCACCTCCGCTTCAGGAACCCGGTCGGCCTGGCGCCTGTCGAAACCGTTCCTGTCTCAGCACGGAGCCATTGGCTGCACCGTGCAGGGAAGACAATTCAACCTGAGGGACTCACCATGAACAACAAGATCTTGCTGCAACGACGCGACCTGGGCCGCCTGGCATTGGCCGGCGCGCTGCTGTTCGGCGCCGCGACCGCCTTCGTGCACCAGAGCGCATTCGCGGCCGACGAAGCCCCCGACGCGCTCGTCAAGCGCCTGTCGACCGACGTGCTCGAGACCATCAAGGCCGACTCGTCGATCAAAGCCGGTGACATCAACAAGATCATGCTGCTGGTCGACAGCAAGATCATGCCCAACGTCAACTTCCAGCGCATGACCGCCTCGGCCGTCGGCCCGGCCTGGCGCCAGGCCACGCCCGAGCAGCAAAAGCGCCTGCAGGACGAGTTCAAGACCCTGCTCGTGCGCACCTACGCCGGCGCGCTCGACCAGGTGAGTGACCAGACCGTCACCATCCGCCCGTTCCGCGGCGCCCCCACCGACACCGACGTGCTCGTGCGCACCGAGGTCAAGGGCCGCGGCGACCCGGTGCAGCTGGACTACCGCCTCGAAAAGACGCCGGGGCAGGGCGCCGGCTGGAAGGTCTACAACCTGAATGTGCTGGGCGTGTGGCTGGTCGACACCTACCGCACCCAGTTCGCGCAGGAAATCAACAAGAGCGGCATCGATGGCCTGATTGCCGCGCTGGCCGCGCGCAACAAGGGCAACGGCAAGGGCTGACGGGCGCACGCCATGCTGGTCCTTCCCTCCCGACTCACCCACGACGAGGCTCCTGCCTGCATGCGCATGCTGCAGCAGGGGCTCAAGGGCCAGACCGATTCGTCGTCCACCGTGGTCGACGCCACGGCGCTGGCCCAGTTCGATTCCTCCGCGCTGGCGGTGCTGCTCGAGTGCCGGCGCGAATCCAGCGCGCTGGGCCGGGGGTTCTCGGTCAAGGGCCTGTCGCCGCGCCTGCGCGAGCTGGCCGCGCTGTACGGCATCGCGGGCCTTCTGCCCGCCGCGCCCTGACCCCCTAGCGCGTGCGTGGCACTGCTGCGGTCAGCAGCGCGAGTGCCTTGTTCAGGGTCGAGGTCGCGAATCGCTCTCCCTTGGAGTGGCCGATGCGCACGACGACGAGATCGTGCGACGGAATCACGAGCACGAACTGGCCCCCTGCGCCGAGCATGTAGTAGGCCGTCGTCGGCGCCGCCAGTGCCCCCGTTCCATTGATCCAGAAGAATCCCCCGTAGATGGGGCGCTGGTCTGCGGCCCAGGCTGGTGCGGCCGTGCTCACGAAATTGACGAACCCCTCGGGAAGAATGCGCTCCCCGTTCCACACGCCGTCCTGCAGGTAGAGATTGGCCAGCCGGGCCCAATCGCGGGCCGACATGAAGTCGTAGCCTTGCGTGAGGAAGTTGCCGTAGGGATCGGTCTCGATCACCATGGAGCGGATGCCGATCTTGTCGAAGATGGCGCGCTGCGGGAACGAGAGGTACTCTTCGCCGCGCTTCTCGACTCCAAGGCGGACCAGGTAGTTGGCAAGCACCGGATCGGTGTTGCGGTAGCGGCCCACCGTGTTGGGCGGCCATTGCTGCGGTCGGGTCGCCGCGTAGTTGAATGCGTTGATCCGGCCCGTGTAGTAGTAGATGTGATCGGGGTAGGTGCCGTTGGGATCGAAGTCCGGATCGTCCGGGGCCTTGATGCGCAGCCCGCTGGACATGCGCAGGATGTCGGCAATGCGGATCTGCTGGCGGCCGTCGCCGGCACCTTGCCATTCGGGAATCGGCGCGGGCTGGTCGAGTTTGTACACGCCCTGCTTGATCAGAACGCCCATCATCGTGGCCACGACGCTCTTGCCCATCGACCATGATTCGAGCGGCGTTGTCGCGCTGATGCCGCTCATGTAGCGCTCGCCGATGAGCCGCCCCTTGTGCGTGACCACGAAGGCCGCGGTGTAGGCCTCCGTCGTTTCGAAGGCGGCGCTGAGGGCCTGGTTCACCTTGGCCATGTCGACGTCGGCGGGCGGCGGGTCGTTCGGCAGCACATCGCCCATGGGCCAGGGCACGGTCGTGGGGTCGGCCAGCGCGCTCTTGACATTGACGGGTGTGAAGAAAACGTCGTCCTTGCCGGGCGGCAGCGTGATGCAACCCTGGGATCCGAAGTGGCGGGCCACCAGCGTCGGGCCGCCGTTGGGCATCGTGATCCGCACCTCTTTCTTGGTGCGGTCGACGACCGGCGCCCCTACCTTCTTGCGCTGTTCGTACGGCCCCGTGAAGTACCCGATGGTTTCGGCGGCGACTGCAGGATCGAGTCCGGTGATGAAGACCGCCGAGCACATGGCCTTGGCATACCCGGACGTGTTGTGCTCCAGCACATCGCCGGGTGGTGGCACGTAGGGCGTGTCCAGCTCCAGGCACTTGGCGCGCGCAATGAGTGCATCGCGGGCCGGCAGCTGGGCCGAACCGGCAGATGAAGTGCAAGGTTGGGCGGTGCCACCCCCTGCGCCAGCGCCTGCGCCGCCGCCGACAAGGGCGATGCCGCCACCACCTCCGCCGCCACCACCTCCTCCCCCGCAAGCAGTCAGCACCATCGCCAGGAGCAGGGCGGCAACGGTTGGGAGGGGGCTGCGGGTCAAACACTTCATTGGCGTTCCTCGCGATGGGCGGTTGCGGTGCGCAAAATCGGCACCGGCGGGATTGTGGGTGAACTTCGGGCCGATGCCTAGCGCGGCCGGCTCCCCGCGTTCACCCCTGAACAGCGCCGAAAAACCCATCGCCCGTAAAATCGCGGGCTCCCATGCCCGCGATCTCATTCCAGTCGGTCTCCAAGACCTACCCTCCCTCCCGTCAGCAACGCGCCCAAGGCAAGCAGGGGCTGCGTGCGGTCGACGAGGTTTCCTTCCAGATCGAGCCGGGCGAGTTCTTCGGCCTGCTCGGGCCCAACGGCGCGGGCAAGACCACCCTCATCAGCATGCTGGCGGGCCTGTCGCGGCCCACGGCGGGCGCGATCAGCGTGCACGGTTTCGACGTGCAGCGCGACTACGCCGAAGCCCGGCGACAGCTCGGCATCGTGCCGCAGGAGCTGGTGTTCGACCCCTTCTTCAACGTGCGCGAGTCGCTGCGCATCCAGTCGGGCTACTTCGGCATCAAGAACAACGAAGCCTGGATCGACGAGCTGCTGCAGAGCCTGGGCCTGGCCGACAAGGCCACGGCCAACATGCGCCAGCTCTCGGGCGGCATGAAGCGCCGTGTGCTGGTGGCACAGGCGCTGGTGCACAAGCCGCCGGTCATCGTGCTCGACGAGCCCACGGCCGGCGTCGACGTCGAGCTGCGCCAGACGCTCTGGCAGTTCGTGGCCAAGCTCAACAAGCAGGGCAGCACCGTGCTGCTCACCACCCATTACCTCGAAGAAGCCGAGGCGCTGTGCAGCCGCATCGCGATGCTCAAGCTCGGCAAGGTGATCGCCCTGGACCGCACCAGCGAGCTGCTGAAGTCGGCCGCAAGCAACGTCCTGCGCTTCAAGACCGACGCCATGCTGCCCTGGGCCATCGCCCAGCACGCGCGCATCACCGGGCGCATCGTGCAGCTGCCGGCGCAGAACGCGCACGAAGTCGAACAACTGCTGGCTGCGATCCGCGAAGCCGGCGTCGCGGTGGAAGACGTGGAAATGCGCAAGGCCGACCTGGAAGACGTGTTCATCGACCTGATGGCGGGCGAGCAGACGCCGCTGGAGGTGTCGCGATGATGGCGGTCACTGGGTGGCGCGCGCTGCTTTACAAGGAAACGCTGCGCTTCTGGAAGGTCGGCTTTCAGACCGTCGGCGCGCCGGTGCTCACCGCGCTGCTGTACCTCATGGTGTTCGGCCATGTGCTCGAAGGCCGCGTGACGGTCTACGGCACCGTGGGCTACACCGCCTTCCTGATTCCCGGCCTCGTGATGATGAGCGTGCTGCAGAACGCGTTCGCGAACAGCTCGTCCTCGATCATCCAGAGCAAGATCATGGGCAACCTCGTGTTCGTGCTGCTCACGCCGCTGTCGCACTGGGGCTGGTTCTTCGCCTACGTGGGCTCCTCGGTGATCCGAGGGCTGGCGGTGGGCGTGGGCGTGTTCGCCGTGACCGTCTTCTTCGCCGTGCCGAGCTTCGTGGCGCCGGTGTGGATCCTGGTGTTCGCGCTGCTGGGCTCGGCCATGCTGGGCACGCTGGGCCTCATCGCCGGGCTCTGGGCCGAGAAGTTCGACCAGATGGCCGTGTTCCAGAACTTCCTGATCATGCCCATGACCTTCCTGTCGGGCGTGTTCTATTCGATCGGTTCGCTGCCGCCGTTCTGGCAAAGCGTGAGCCACCTGAACCCCTTCTTCTACATGATCGACGGCTTCCGCTACGGCTTCTTCGGGGTGAGCGACGCTTCGCCCTGGCTGAGCTTCGGCATCGTCGGTTCCGCCTGGCTGGTGGTGAGCGCCATCGCTGTTCACCTCCTGCGCATCGGCTACAAAATCCGCGGCTGACCGCGACTTCCAAGACCCCATGACCGCTGACGAACTCCAAGCCATCATCGCTGCCCATCTGCCGTGCGAGCACATCACGCTCGAGGGCGACGGCCGACATTGGTACGCGACCATCGTCTCGGCCGAATTCGAGGGCAAGCGCGCCATCCAGCGCCACCAGCGGGTCTACGCCACCCTCGGTGCGAAAATGCACACCGACGAGGTGCATGCGCTCTCGATGAAGACCTACACGCCGGCCGAATGGGCCGCCGTGGACAAATGACTTTCCGGCCCCTGCGGGCCTCCTGATTTCGCTGGATCCTTCATGGACAAACTTCTGATTCGCGGCGGGCGTGAGCTTCGCGGCGAAGTGCTCATTTCCGGCGCCAAGAACGCCGCGCTGCCCGAGCTGTGCGCGGCGCTGCTGACCGACCAGCCCGTGGTGCTGCACAACGTGCCGCGCCTGCAGGACGTGTCGACCATGCTCAAGCTGGTGCGCAACATGGGCGTGACGGCCGAGGCCGACGACAACGGCACCGTGCGCCTGAACGCCGGCAAGCTCGGCAACCCCGAGGCCCCCTACGAACTGGTGAAGACCATGCGCGCCTCGGTGCTGGCGCTGGGCCCGCTGCTGGCGCGCTTCGGCCACGCCAAGGTCTCGCTGCCCGGCGGCTGCGCCATCGGCTCGCGGCCGGTCGACCAGCACATCAAGGGCCTGCAGGCGATGGGCGCTGAAATCGTGGTCGAGCACGGCTACATGGTCGCGCGCCTGCCCGAGGGCCGCACGCGGCTGAAGGGCGCGCGCATCCTGACCGACATGGTCACCGTCACCGGCACCGAGAACTTCCTCATGGCCGCCGCGCTGGCCGAGGGCGAGACGCTGCTCGAGAACGCCGCGCAGGAGCCCGAGATCGTCGACCTGGCCGAGATGCTGATCCGCATGGGCGCCAAGATCGAAGGCCACGGCACCAGCCACATCCGCATCCAGGGCGTCGAGAAGCTGCACGGCTGCGAACACGCCGTGGTGGCCGACCGCATCGAGGCCGGCACCTTCCTGTGCGCCGTGGCGGCCACCGGCGGCGAGGCCTTCCTGCGCCACGCGCGCGGCGACCACCTCGACGCCGTGATCGACAAGCTGCGCGACGCCGGCTGCACCGTCGTGACCGAGCCCGACGGCATCCGCATCGGCTCGCAGGGCCCCGCGTACGACCACCTGAAGGCCCAGAGCTTCAGCACCACCGAATACCCCGGCTTCCCGACCGACATGCAGGCCCAGTTCATGGCCCTGAACGTGATCGCGCGCGGCGCCTCGATGGTCACCGAGACCATCTTCGAGAACCGCTTCATGCACGTGAACGAGATGGTGCGCCTGGGCGCGCGCATCCACGTCGAAGGCAAGGTCGCGATGGTCGAGGGCGTGCAACAGCTCTCGGGCGCCACCGTGATGGCCACCGACCTGCGCGCCTCCGCCAGCCTCGTCATCGCCGGCCTCGTGGCCGAGGGCGAGACGCTGGTCGACCGCATCTACCACCTCGACCGGGGCTACGACCGCATGGAATCGAAACTGCGCGGCCTCGGTGCCGACATTGAACGCGTGACGGGAGCCGCCGCATGATCACCCTGGCTCTTTCCAAAGGCCGCATCTTCGAAGAGACGATGCCCCTGCTGGCCGCCGCCGGCATCGAGGTCACCGAAGACCCCGAGAAATCGCGCAAGCTGATTCTTGAAACCACCCGACCCGACGTGCGCGTGGTGCTGGTGCGTGCCTCCGACGTGCCCACCTACGTGCAGTACGGCGGCGCCGACCTGGGCGTGACCGGGCTGGACGTGCTGCTCGAGCACGGCAACCAGGGCCTGTACCAGCCGCTGGACCTGCGCATCGCGGCCTGCCGCCTGAGCGTGGCCGTGCGCGCCGACTACGACTATGCCTCGGCCGTGAAGCAGGGCTCGCGCCTGCGCGTGGCCACCAAGTACGTGGGCCTGGCGCGCGACTTCTTCGCCAGCAAGGGCGTGCACGTCGACCTGATCAAGCTCTACGGCAGCATGGAACTGGCGCCGCTCACGGGCCTGGCCGACGCCATCGTCGACCTGGTCTCGACCGGCAACACACTCAAGGCCAATCACCTCGTCGAGGTGGAGCGCATCATGGACATCAGCGCCCGGCTGGTCGTCAACCAGGCCGCGCTCAAGCTCAAGCGCGAACCCATCCGCCGCATCATCGACGCGTTCGCGTCCGCCATTCCCTCCGCCTGAACCTCAAGCCCATGACTCTGCAAGCAGCCCCCGCCCGACTGTCCACGAACTCAGCCAGCTTCGACGCTGAATTCAAGGCGCGGCTGCATTGGTCAGCGGACGCGGACGCGGCGATCGAGAAGGTGGTGGCCGACATCCTGGCCGACGTGCAAAAGCGCGGCGACGAGGCGGTGCTGGAATACACGAACCGCTTCGACAAGCTCGACGCGAAGACGCTGCCCGAGCTCGAACTCACGCAGGCCGAGCTGAAGGCCGCGTTCGAGGGCCTCCCCGCCGCGCAGCGCGACGCGCTCGAAGCCGCCGCGCGCCGCGTGCGCAGCTACCACGAGGCGCAGAAGAAGGCCTCCGGCGAAAGCTGGAGCTACCGCGACGCCGACGGCACGCTGCTCGGCCAGAAGGTCACGCCACTCGACCGCGTGGGCATCTACGTGCCGGGCGGCAAGGCCGCGTACCCGTCGAGCGTGCTGATGAACGCCATTCCCGCGCACGTCGCGGGCGTGGGCGAGATCATCATGGTCGTGCCCACGCCGAAGGGCGAGAAGAACCAGCTCGTGCTCGCCGCCGCCTACGTGGCCGGCGTGACGCGCGGCTTCACCGTCGGCGGTGCGCAGGCCGTGGCCGCGCTGGCCTACGGCACGGCCACCATTCCGGCCTGCGACAAGATCACCGGCCCCGGCAACGCCTATGTGGCCGCCGCCAAGCGCCGCGTGTTCGGCACCGTGGGCATCGACATGATCGCGGGCCCGAGCGAAATCCTGGTGCTGGCCGACGGCTCCACGCCGCCCGACTGGGTGGCCATGGACCTGTTCAGCCAGGCCGAGCACGACGAGTTGGCCCAGAGCATCCTGCTGTGCCCCGACGCCGCCTACATCGACCGCGTGCAGGCCGAGATCGACCGCCTGCTGCCGACCATGCCGCGCGCCGAGATCATCGCCGCCTCGCTCAACGGCCGCGGCGCGCTGATCCACACGAAGAGCATGGAAGAGGCTTGCGAGATCAGCAACCGCATCGCGCCCGAACACCTGGAAGTCAGCAGCAGCGAACCGCACCGCTGGGAACCGCTGCTGCGCCACGCCGGCGCGATCTTCCTGGGCAACTTCACCAGCGAGAGCCTGGGCGACTACTGCGCCGGCCCGAACCACGTGCTGCCCACGAGCGGCACGGCGCGCTTCTCGAGCCCGCTGGGCGTGTACGACTTCCAGAAGCGCTCCAGCCTCATCGAGGTGAGCGAGGCCGGCGCGCAGGTGCTGGGCCCGATCGCCGTCACGCTGGCCGAAGGCGAGGGCCTGCAGGCGCACGCCGAAGCCGCGCGCATGCGCCTGCGTAAGATCTGAGGCTCCAACAACCCCGCTTCAGGGAGGAGCACGCCAGATGATTCAACGCCTCTATCGTTCGCGATTTTTCCGTTTCGCCACCGGCCTCGTTGCCGGTGCCGCCTTGCTGGCCGCCTGCACCCAGATGCCGCAGAACCGCGCCGAGACGACGGCGATGGCGGCCACGCCCAGTGCGGCAAAGCCCGCACCCGCGCCGGCGCAGCTCGGCACGCAATGGGGCGAGGGCATCGAGTCGAAGACCCGCACGGTGGCTGCCAAGCGCCTGGCCGACCAGCCCGACGATGTGGCCTCGATCGGCTACAACGACGCGGCCAGCGTGCGCCGCGACGCGGGCAGCAACCCCGAGCGCCGGCTGAACCTGCAGCTGGCCCAGGGTGACATCGAGTGGTCGGTGCTCGACGAGAACGACCGCCCGCTGCCGCTGCAGCGCGCACGTCGAAGCGGCAATGACATGTTCCGCCTCGCCGGCATCGAAGGCGCGCGCTACACGCTGCGCTTTCGCAACCTCAGCGACCGCAGCTACGAGGTGATCGCCACCGTCGACGGCCTGGACGTGCTCAACGGCAAGCCCGGCAGCCTGCGCAACGGCGGCTACGTGCTGCGCCCGCAGCAGACCCTGAACATCGAGGGCTTCCGCAAGAGCCAGAGCGAAGTGGCCGCCTTCCGTTTCGCCACGCCGGGCCGTGCCTACGCCGCGAACACCGAGGCCGGCGACGTGCGCAACATCGGCGTGATCGGCGCCGCGCTGTTCGAGCTCGAAGAGCCGAACGCCCCGCGCCGCACCCGCCGCGACGCCTCGCCGTCGCAGCCCAGCGCCTTTCCGGCCGACGGCGCGTACGCACCGCCGCCGCGCTACCGCAAGTAAGCCAGCGAGGCCATGCAACGCGCCGCCGTCCTGCTGTTGCCGCGCCTGCCGGCGCTGCTGCTCGCCCTGGCGGCCGGTGCGATCGGCGCCGGCGCGCAGGCCATGAGCATCCGCGAGCTGCGCACCCTCGAAGCCAACGAGAAGGACGGCAAGGCCTACGCCAGCTACTACCTCGTCGGCGTGCTCGAAGGCCTGCGCGAGGGCGTCGAATCGTCGCAGCGCAACGGCCAGGTGCCGCCGTTCTGCATCGAGGGCCGCCGCCTCGAGCCCTCGATGGCCCGCTCGCTCTACCAGACCGAGCTGAGCCGCAACGCCGACAGCTACGAAGCCGACATGCCCGTGCAACTGGTCATGGCCGGCGCCCTCCGCAACAGCTACCGCTGCACCCGATGACCGTTTCCGATTCCTCCGCCTCCGACAACCGCCTGCCGCTCGACCGCATCCGCGCCGACGTGCGCGCCATGCACGCCTACGCGGTGCAGGACGCGCGCGGCTTCCTCAAGCTCGACGCGATGGAGAACCCCTACGGCCTGCCGCCCGCGCTGCAGGCCGAACTGGGCGCGCGCCTGGGCGCGCTGGCGCTCAACCGCTACCCCGGTGACCGCGGCGCCGACCTGCAGCGCGCGCTGGCCGTCCATGCGGGCCTGCCCGAAGGCTTCGGGCTGATGCTGGGCAACGGCTCGGACGAACTGATCTCGCTGCTCGGCATCGCCTGCGACCAGCCCGGCGCCGCCGTGCTGGCGCCTGTGCCCGGCTTCGTCATGTACGCGATGAGCGCCCAGCTGCAGGGCCTGCGCTTCGTCGGCGTGCCGCTGACGGCCGATTTCGAGCTCGACGAGGCCGCCATGCTGGCCGCCATCGCGCGCGAGAAGCCCGCCATCGTCTACCTCGCCTACCCGAACAACCCGACCGCCAACCTCTGGGACGACGCCGTCATCGAGAAGATCGTGCGAGCCCAGGGCGCACAGGGCGGCCTGGTGGTGATCGACGAGGCCTACCAGCCCTTTGCCGCCCGCAGCTACATCGACCGGCTCGCGAACCACCGCCACGTGCTGCTGATGCGCACCCTGAGCAAGTTCGGCCTGGCCGGCATCCGCCTGGGCTACCTCATGGGCCCCGCCGCGCTGGTCGCCGAGATCGACAAGGTGCGCCCGCCCTACAACATCAGCGTGCTCAACTGCGAGGCCGCGCTGTTCGCGCTGGAGCACGCGGCCGTGTTCGAGGCTCAGGCGCGCCAGATCCGCGAAGGGCGCGACCAGCTCATGGCCGCGCTGGCCCGGCTGCCGGGCGTGAAGACCTGGCCCAGCGACGCCAACATGATCCTGCTGCGCGTGCCGGATGCCACCCGTACCTTCGAGGGCATGAAGGCCCGCGGGGTGCTGGTGAAGAACGTTTCTAAAATGCATGAACTGCTCGCCAACTGCCTGCGCCTCACCGTCGGAACGGCCGACGAGAACGCGCAGATGCTGGCGGCGCTCGAAGCCTCACTATGACCACCCCCACGACCCCGGGCAGCATCGATCGCATCGCGACGGTCACCCGCAACACCGCCGAGACGAAGATCACGGTCAGCGTCAACCTCGACGGCACCGGCAAGGCCAAGCTCTCCACGGGCATCGGCTTTTTCGATCACATGCTCGACCAGATCGCCCGCCACGGGCTGATCGACCTGGACATCGACTGCGAGGGCGACCTGCACATCGACGGCCACCACACGGTGGAAGACGTGGGCATCACGCTCGGCCAGGCCGTGGCCAAGGCCATCGGCGACAAGAAGGGCATCCGCCGCTACGGCCATGCCTACGTGCCGCTGGACGAGGCATTGAGCCGCGTCGTCATCGACTTCTCGGGCCGCCCGGGCCTCGTGATGCACGTGCCCTTCACCAGCGGGATGATCGGCACCTTCGACAGCCAGCTCACCTACGAGTTCTTCCAGGGCTTCGTGAACCACGCCTTCGTCACGCTGCACATCGACAACCTGAAGGGCGTGAATGCGCACCACCAGTGCGAGACCGTGTTCAAGGCCTTCGCGCGCGCCATGCGCGGCGCGCTGGAGCTCGATCCACGCTCCGTCGGCGTCATTCCCTCGACCAAGGGTTCGCTCTGAAATCCCTCAGCGAACAGCTATGAAATCTGTAGCAAATAATTCCGTCGCGGTCGTCGACTACGGCATGGGCAACCTGCACTCCGTGTCGCAGGCCGTGCGCCATGCGGCCGACCAGGTGGGCGTGGAGGTGTTCGTCACCTCCGACCCGGACGTGGTGCGCCAGGCCACCCGCGTGGTGCTGCCGGGGCAGGGCGCCATGCCCGACTGCATGCGCGAGCTGCGCGACTCGGGCCTGCTCGAATCGGTGCTCGAGGCCGCGGCCAGCAAGCCGCTCTTCGGCGTGTGCGTGGGCATGCAGATGCTGCTGTCGCGCAGCGACGAAGGCCCGACCGACGGCCTGGGGCTCATTCCCGGCGAGGTCGTCAAGTTCGACCTGGCCGGCCGCCTGCAGCCCGACGGCAGCCGCTTCAAGGTGCCGCAGATGGGCTGGAACCAGGTGCGCCAGGCCCAGCCGCACGCGGTGTGGGCGGGCATTCCCGACCAGAGCTACTTCTATTTCGTGCACAGCTTCTACGCATGTCCGGCGGATGCCCGGCACAGCGTGGGCGAGGCCAATTACGGGGCATGCTTTACCGCGGCCATCGCACGCGATAACATTTTTGCCACCCAGTTCCACCCGGAGAAGAGTGCGGACCATGGGCTGCAGCTGTATCGCAACTTCCTCCACTGGAATCCCTGACCTTATATTCCCGCCCGGGCCGCACCGTTCGCAGCCCGGCTTTCGCACACTCGCGTCACTTCCATGCTCCTCATTCCCGCCATTGATCTCAAAGACGGCCACTGCGTTCGCCTCAAGCAGGGCGACATGGACCAGTCCACCATCTTCAGCGAAGACCCCGCCGCCATGGCCCGCAAATGGGTCGAGGCCGGCGCCCGTCGGCTGCACCTGGTCGATCTGAATGGCGCCTTCGCGGGCAAGCCGCAGAACCACGCGGCGATCAAGGCGATCCTGAAGGAAGTCGGCGACGACATCCCGGTGCAGCTGGGCGGCGGCATCCGCGACCTGGACACCATCGAGCGCTACATCGACGACGGCCTGCGCTACGTGATCATCGGCACCGCCGCGGTCAAGAACCCCGGCTTCCTGAAGGACGCCTGCAGCGCCTTCGGCGGCCACATCATCGTGGGCCTGGACGCCAAGGACGGCAAGGTCGCCACCGACGGCTGGAGCAAGCTCACGGGCCACGAGGTGGCCGACCTGGGCAAGAAGTTCGAGGACTACGGCGTCGAATCGATCATCTACACCGACATCGGCCGCGACGGCATGCTCTCGGGCATCAACATCGACGCCACCGTCAAGCTCGCGCAGGCGCTGACCATCCCCGTGATCGCCTCGGGCGGCCTGTCGAACATGGCCGACATCGACCAGCTCTGCGCGGTCGAGTCCGAAGGCGTCGAGGGCGTGATCTGCGGCCGCGCCATCTACTCGGGCGACCTCGACTTCGCCGCCGCCCAGGCGCGCGCGGACGAGCTGGCCGGCGCCTGACGCCTTTGCCGTAGCGGCGCGTGCTCTCCGCGCTCGCCATTGCCAACTACCGCTCGCTGCGCCAGCTGACGGTGCCGCTGGGCCGCCTCACGGTGGTCACCGGCGCCAACGGCAGCGGCAAGTCGAGCGTGTACCGCGCAATGCGGCTGCTGGCCGACATCGCCAACGGCGGCGTGATCCGCTCGCTGGTGCGCGAGGGCGGGCTGTCTTCCACGCTGTGGGCCGGGCCCGAGCGCTTTTCGGCGGCCATGCTGCGCGGCGAACAGCCGGTGCAGGGCACCACGCGCAGCGAGCCGGTGGCGCTGAAGCTGGGCTTCGCCGGCGCCGAGGCCGAGGATTTCGGCTACGCCATCGACATCGGCCTGCCGCCGCCGATCCCGTCCTCGGCCTTCTCGCACGACCCGCAGATCAAGCACGAGGCGATCTGGAGCGGCCCGCTGCTGCGCCCCTCCACGCACCTGGTCGACCGCAAGGGCGCCGCGCTGCGCCTGCGTGACGGCAAGGGCTGGCAGGCCGTCGGCCGGCCGATCCCGGCCTTCGCCAGCATGATGACCGAGCACGCCGACCCGCGTGACGCGCCCGAGATGCTCACGCTGCGCGAGCAGATGCGCTCCTGGCGCTTCTACGACCACTTCCGCTCGGACGCCGACGCCCCCGCGCGCCAGCCGCAGCTGGGCACCTACACGCCCGTGCTGGCGAACGATGGGGCCGATCTGGCCGCGGCCCTGCAGACCGTCCGCGAGATCGGCGACGGCGAGGCGCTCGACAGCGCCGTGGACGACGCCTTTCCGGGCGCCCGCATCGAGGTGCAGGCGAACGGCGACCGCTTCGAGACGCTGATGCACCAGCACGGCCTGCTGCGGCCCCTGACGGCCGCCGAGCTGTCGGACGGCACCCTGCGCTACCTGCTGTGGATCGCGGCGCTGCTGACGCCCCGTCCGCCCGCGCTGCTGGTGCTCAACGAGCCCGAGACCAGCCTGCACCCCGACCTGCTGCCGGCGCTGGGCCGCCTCATCGCGCAGGCCGCGCGGGCGTCGCAGGTGATCGTGGTGTCGCATGCGGCGCGCCTGATCGCCGCCCTGGACGACAGCGACGGCCTGCAGCCGGTGGTGCTCGAAAAGCGCTTCGGCGAGACCCGCATCGCGAACCTCGACATGAGCGAGATTCCGCGCTGGGAGTGGCCTGCGCGGTAGAGAAGGGCAGGCGGGCCTACTCGGCCTTCACTGCCATCGTCTGGATGATCGTTTCCAGCTGCGCGCTCATCGGCAAATTGAGGCTTTCCCCCGAAGGCAGCTTGCGCATGAACCAGCGCTTGTACTGGCGGTGGATCTCGCCGTCTTCCGCCAGCACCTGGAAGGTGTCGACCACCACCTTGTTCAGCTGCGGGTCGCCCTTGCGGTACATGACCGCGTAGGGGTCGTAGGAGAGGAAGTCGCCCACCACCTCGTACTGCGCCTTGGCGGCGTCGCGGGCGATCAGGCCGTAGAGCAGCACGTCGTCGGTGGCGAAGGCGTCGGCCTGGCCTTCTTTCACGAGTGCGAACGACTCGGCATGGTCGCGCGCCACCTTCAACTCGATGTTGAGCTTGAACTTCTGCGACAGGTCGCGCAGCGTCTTCTCGTTGGTGGTGCCGGCCGTCACGGCCACTTTCTTGCCGGCCAGGTCGCGGAACGACTGGATCGGCGCGCCCTTCTTCACCAGCACCTTGGTACCCGAGACGAACATCGTTGGCGAAAAGGCCACGCGCTTCTGGCGCTCGAGGTTGCTGGTGGTGGAGCCGCACTCGAGGTCGACCTGGCCGCTGACGACCGCGTCGATGCGCGAGTCGGAGGTGACGGGCACCCACTTGATCGTGAGGCTCTTGTTGACCGTGTCCTCGATGGCCGTGACGAGCGCGCGGCACAGCTCGATGGAATAGCCGATCGGCTCCTTGCGCGCATTGAGGTACGAAAAGGGCACCGAGGCCTCGCGGTGGCCGATGGCGATGGTGCCGCTCTCGCGCACCTTGGCCAGCGTGCCGGTGAGGAGCTCCTGCGCCTGCGCGGGGCCGGCCGGCAAGGCCAGGGCCACGGCCGCCAGCAGCCATGCGGCGACGGCGGAGGGCAGCGTGGCGATGCGCGTCATGGCGTGGCGCCTCACGCGTGCGCCGGATGGGCGAGGGTGGCCGCGGCTTCCTCGTCGAGCACCTTGGCGTTGGCCTCGGCATCGCTCTCGGACAGCAGCTCGCCCTCCCACTTGGCGACTACGGCCGTGGCGATGGAGTTGCCCACTGCGTTGGTGGCCGAGCGGCCCATGTCCAGGAAGGTGTCCACGCCCAGGATCAGCAGCAGGCCGGCCTCGGGAATGTCGAAGTGGTTCAGCGTGGCGGCGATCACCACCAGCGAGGCGCGCGGCACGCCGGCCATGCCCTTGGAGGTGAGCATCAGGATCAGCAACATGGTGATCTGCGTGCTGATCGGCATGTGGATGTCGTAGGCCTGCGCGATGAACAGCACGGCGAAGGTGCAGTACATCATTGAGCCGTCGAGGTTGAACGAGTAGCCCATCGGCATCACGAAGCTGGAGATCTTGCGCTTCACGCCGAAACGGTCGAGCGCCTGCAGGATCTTCGGGTACGCGGCTTCGGAACTCGCGGTGGCGAACGACAGCAGGAACGCCTCCTTGATGAGCACCAGCAGCTTGAACACGCGCGGCCCCAGGAACAGCAGGCCGGCCATGATGAGCACGCCCCACAGCACGAACAGGCCCAGGTAGAAGTCGCGCATGAACACGGCGAACTTGACGAGAATGCCCAGCCCGTTCACGGCCACGGTGGCGGCCATGGCCGCCAGCACCGCCAGCGGCGCGAGCTTCATGACGTAGCCCGTGATCTTGAGCATGGCGTGCGACAGCTCCTCGATGGCGGCCACCAGCGTCTTGGCCTTGTCGCCGAGCGAGGCCAGCGCCACGCCGAAGAACATCGAGAACACCACGATCTGCAGGATCTCGTTGTTGGCCATCGCCTCCACGAACGACTTGGGCACCGTGTGACTCACGAAGTCCTTGAAGGTGAACTTGTTGGTCGCCAGGTTGGCCGAGGCGCCGATGTCGGGCAGCGGCAGGCCCAGGTTCTCGCCGGGCTTGAGCAGGTTGGCCATGACCAGGCCGATCACCAGCGAGATCAGCGAGGCCGTGAGGAACCAGCCGATGGCCTTGCCGAACACACGGCCGACCGACTTGGCGTCGCCCATGTGCGCGATGCCCACCACCAGCGTGGAGAACACCAGCGGGCCGATCAGCATCTTGATCAGGCGCAGGAAGACGTCGGAGACGATGGAGACGTAGTCCGCGATCTCCTTGGCGGCCTTCTTGTCGGGAAAGCTGGTGAAGATCATGTAACCGACGATGATGCCGAGCACCATGGCGATCAGGATCCAGGCGGCCATGGGCAGCTTTTTCTTCATGCGTATCCCCTTTGTCGTGTGAGAGTGGTTCTTTTCGAGTGCACGGGACCGACCCGGCACAGGGTATCCAAGAAAGGCGGATGCACGCAATGGCCCGCTGTCAGGATGCGGCGGCTGCCTACAATTCCTCACATGGATATCCGCTCGATCGAGTTTCGAGGCCAGCCGGCGTTGCACGCCGTGGCGGCCGATGGCAGCACGCTGACGGTGGCGCTGCATGGCGCCCAGGTGCTTTCCTGGGCCCCGGCCCGCGGTGGGGAGCGACTGTATCTGAGTCCGAAGGCCGTTTTTGACGGCCAAACCGCCATCCGCGGCGGCATTCCCCTGTGCTGCCCCCAGTTCAACCAGCGCGGCATGCTCCCCAAGCATGGCTTCATGCGCAATCTGCCTTGGATTCGCGAGGATTCGGGCGCGCCCGACACGCTGCGGCTGGTGCTGCGCGACAACGACGCCACCCGCCGGCTCTGGCCGCATGCCTTCGAAGCGCGGATGGACGCCACGCTCGCCGCCGGCCGGCTGCGCACCACGCTCACCCTGGCCAACACCGGCGACGCGCCCTGGCCGTTCTCGGCCGCGCTGCACACCTACCTGCGCGTGGACGACATCGCCGTGGTGCGCCTCGAAGGCCTGCAGGGCGCCGCCCGCTGGGACGCGGTGCGCGACGTGCGCCAGACCGAAACCGCTGCCGCGCTGCAGTTCGACGCCGAGTTCGACAGCGTCTACACGGCCCCGGCGCAGCCGCTGCGGCTGGTGCAGCCCGACGGCACGCTCGAAATCACCCAGAGCGAAACCTGCACCGAAACCGTGGTCTGGAACCCCGGCGCCGCGCTCGGTGCGACACTCGCGGACATGCCCCCAGAGGGCTTCCGCCACATGCTGTGCGTCGAGGCGGCCCGCATCGACGAACCCGTCGTGCTGGCGCCCGGCGCCCAATGGCAGGGCTGGCAACAGCTTTGCGTTCTCTGATTTCTCTCTGGTTCACCACCCCATGCTTGCCAAACGCATCATTCCCTGTCTCGACGTCACCGGCGGCCGCGTCGTCAAGGGCGTCAACTTCCTCGAGCTGCGCGATGCCGGCGACCCGGTCGAGATCGCGGCGCGCTACAACGCGCAGGGCGCCGACGAACTCACCTTCCTGGACATCACCGCCACCAGCGACGGCCGCGACCTGATCCTGCCGATCATCGAGGCGGTGGCCTCGCAGGTCTTCATTCCGCTGACCGTGGGCGGCGGCGTGCGCACGGTGGCCGACGTGCGCCGGTTGCTCAACGCGGGCGCCGACAAGACCAGCTTCAACTCGGCCGCCATCGCCGATCCGCAGGTGATCAGCGACGCGGCCCAGAAGTACGGCTCGCAGTGCATCGTGGTCGCCATCGACGCCAAGCGCCGCAGCCCCGAAGACGCCGCCACGCGCGGCGCGGGCTGGGA
This sequence comes from Variovorax sp. GW531-E2, assembly GCF_059423125.1. NCBI lineage: Bacteria > Pseudomonadati > Pseudomonadota > Betaproteobacteria > Burkholderiales > Comamonadaceae > Variovorax > Variovorax sp. GW531-E2. The sequence continues at coordinate 41,581 of NZ_JBWKXQ010000034.1, forward strand.
CGTCTACAGCCACGGCGGGCGCAAGAACACCGGCCTGGACGTGGTGCAGTGGGCGACCGAGATGGCGCGCCGCGGCGCGGGCGAGATCCTGCTCACGAGCATGGACCGCGACGGCACCAAGAGCGGCTTCGACCTGGCCCTGACGCGCGCTGTGAGCGACGCGGTCAACGTGCCGGTGATCGCCTCGGGCGGCGTCGGCAGCCTCGACGACCTGGCCGACGGCATCCAGAAGGGCGGCGCCGACGCGGTGCTGGCCGCGAGCATCTTCCACTACGGCGAGCACACCGTGGGCGAGGCCAAGGCGCGCATGGCCGAGCGCGGGATTCCCGTGCGCATCGACGCCTGAGCGGGACCGGAAGGGTCTTTTCCTATCCTCGACAATATCCCCATGAATTGGCTCGATGAAGTGAAGTGGGACGCGAACGGGTTGGTGCCCGTGATCGCCCAGGAACAAGGCACGAACGACGTGCTCATGTTCGCGTGGATGAACCGCGAGGCGCTCGAGAAGACCGCCGAGCTGGGCCGCGCGGTGTATTTCAGCCGCTCGCGCAGCAAGCTGTGGTTCAAGGGCGAGGAGTCGGGCCACGTGCAGACCGTGCACGAGATCCGCCTCGACTGCGACAACGACGTGGTGCTGCTCAAGGTGACCCAGCTCGGCCACGAGCCCGGCATTGCCTGCCACACCGGCCGCCACAGCTGCTTCTTCAGCAAGTACGAAAAGGGCCAGTGGACCGTGGTCGAACCGGTCTTGAAAGACCCGGAGTCGATCTACAAATGACCGCCACAGTGAACGATTCGAACACCTCCGACGCGCTCGCCCGCCTGGCCGCGGTGCTCGAGAGCCGCCTGCCCGCGAACGGCGGCGACCCCGAGAAAAGCTACGTCGCCCGGCTGCTGCACAAGGGCCCCGACGCCTTCCTCAAGAAGATCGGCGAGGAAGCCACCGAGGTCGTGATGGCCGCCAAGGACGCCGACCACGGCGGCGACCGCTCGAAAATAGTGAACGAAGTGGCCGACCTGTGGTTCCACACCATGGTGGCGCTGGCCCACTACGGTTTCTCGCCAGCCGACGTTGTCGCGGAGCTCGAGCGCCGCGAGGGCACCAGCGGCATCGAGGAAAAAGCCCTGCGCAAGGTGCAGGCCCGCGAAGCTTCCAACGACTGAATGATCGATTGAAAGGGCATCGACCATGGCCAATGACATCGTGAACGTGGAACCCGACGACTCCCTCAAGACCTGGGGCTGGGTCAGCTACGTGCTGCACCTGATCGTGGCCATCGGCGCGGTCGTGCCGGGCGCGCAGGCCTCCGTGCTGCTGCTGCTCATCGCCCTGCTGATCGATTTCGTGAAGCGCGACGACGCGGCCGGCACCTGGCAGGCCTCGCACTTCAGCTGGCGCATCCGCTCGGTGCTGTGGGCCGGCCTGCTGTACATCGTCACCTCGTGGCTCTGGCTGCTGCTGTTCGTGCCGGGCTGGATCGCCTGGAGCCTGATTTCGCTGTGGTTCCTCTACCGGATCGTGAAGGGCATGATCCGGATGAACGACGGCCGTCCCATGGAACCCAAAGATGTCATCTGATCCGAACTGCGTCTTCTGCAAAATCATCGAAGGCAAGATCCCCTCGCGCAAGGTCTACGAAGACGACGACCTGTTCGGTTTCCACGACATCTCGCCCTGGGCGCCGGTGCATTTCATGCTGGTGCCGAAGAAGCACATCGCCTCGATGGCGCAGCTCACGCCCGAGGATTCGGCGCTCATGGGCAAGATCATGACGCTGGCCCCCCAGCTGGCGCTGGAGCAGGGCTGCCGGCCCTATCCGGACGGCGGCTACCGGGTCGTCGTGAACACCGGCGCCGAGGGCGGGCAGGAGGTTCACCATCTCCATGTGCACGTCATGGGCGGCCCCCGCCCCTGGCTTCGCGGCTGAGCAGGGTTAAGCCAAACTGTCACATTCCCCCCGACTAAAATCGGACACATTCTTAGGAGTTCTCCATGGGTTCTTTTTCCATCTGGCACTGGCTGATCGTGCTGCTCGTCGTGGTCATGATCTTCGGCACCAAGAAGCTGCGGAACATGGGTTCGGATCTCGGTGGCGCCGTCAAGGGTTTCAAGGACGGCATGAAGGACGGCTCGGCCTCCCCCGACGCCTCCGCTGCACCGGCCCCCACGCAGCAAGTGACCGGCCAGCCGGCCAACAGCGACAAGTCGACGATCGACGTCGAAGCGCGCCAGAAGTCCTGAGCACCGCAGGCACACATCCGTGATCGACCTCGGCATTGAGAAGCTGGCGCTCATCGGCGTCGTGGCGCTGATCGTGATCGGGCCGGAGAAGCTGCCGCGCGTTGCACGCACGGTGGGCGCCCTGCTCGGCAAGGCGCAGCGCTACGTGAACGACGTCAAGGCCGAAGTCAACCGTTCGATGGAGCTCGACGAGCTTCGCAAGATGAAGACCACGGTCGAGGACGCGGCGCGCGACGTGGAGCACAGCATCCACACCGGCGCCAGCGAGTTCGAGAAGCAGTTTTCCGGCGCGTCCGGCGACACCCTGTCGGCACTGGCCGAGCCCGAGCAGGCGGTGCCCGAATACAGGCACCCCCGCAAGAACTGGCGCCTGAAGCAGGGCGCCACGCCGAACTGGTACAAGGCGCGCAACGGCGTGCGGACCAAGGCGCTGTCGGGCGCGGCGCGGGTCGCCCGCTTCCGCCCCCACAAGATCAACTGACGCACACGCACGCCCCGCGGCGTTCCCGGGCGCCCCGTGCGCCTGTGTCTTCTCCCACGCTTTCTCCTTTCCCATGGCCGATTCCGACAACAAGAACAAAGAAGACGAGCTGGCGGGCACCGAGCAGCCGTTCGTGCAGCACCTGGTCGAGCTTCGGGACCGGCTGCTGTACTGCGTCTACGGCCTCGTGGTCGCGGGCATCCTGCTGGCGATCTGGCCCGGCCCGGGCGGGCTCATGGACATCATCGCCATGCCGATCCGCGCGCACATGCCGCCCGATGCCAAGCTGATCGCCATCGGCGTGTTCTCGCCGTTCTTCGTGCCGCTCAAGGTGCTGATGATGGCGGCCGTGCTGCTGGCGCTGCCCTGGCTCATGTACCAAGCCTGGATGTTCGTTGCGCCGGGCCTGTACAGCCACGAAAAGCGCTTTGCGCTGCCGCTGATCTTCTTCGGCAGCGCGCTGGCCTACGGCGGTATCGCCTTCGTGCAGCTGTTCGTGCTGGACAAGATGTTCGGCTTCATCCAGAAGTTCACGCCCGCGGCGGTGGCGGCCACGCCCGACATCTCTTCGTACGTGGAGGCCATCCTGTCGCTGTACATCGCCTTCGGCGTTGCCTTCCAGGTGCCGATCGTGGTGATGCTGCTGGTGCGCTTCGAGATGGTCACCATCGAGAAGCTGCGCTCGTTCCGCGGCTACTTCATCGTGATCGCCTTCGTGGTGGCCGCGGTGCTCACGCCGCCCGACGTGGTCTCGCAGCTCGCGCTGGCGGTGCCGATGTGCCTGCTGTACGAGGTGGGGATCATCGGGGCGCGCTACTTCGCAGGAACGGGCAAGGCGACCGAGGGTGAAGAAGAGGGCGCGGGTTCGGGGTCTTCCGGCAGTTCCTGATCCCGGATCGATCGGCTCCTGCCCCCAAACAAAAGCGGCCCGAGGGCCGCTTTTTTGTTGCTGTCCGATCTGCGGCCGGAGCCGCTGTCGTTTCTCGCCTACTCGTTGTTGGGCAACTGCTGCCGGATCGGGCTCTTCGGTCGCAGCCCTGGCGTCACGTCCAGTTCCATCTTGTCGGTGCCGCGCTGCAGCGCGAAGCGCGCGGTGTCGCCCGGCTTGAGGCCGGCGACGGCGGTCAGCAGGGCCTGCACGCTGTCGGTCTTCTTCTCGCCCACCGATGTGATCACGTCGCCCGGGCGGATGCCGGCCTTGGCGGCGGGGCCGTTCTGCAGCACGCCAGTGATGATCACGCCGGCGTCGGCCTTCACGCCGAAGGTCTCGGCCAGTTCGGGCGACAGGTCGCTCGGCTCGACGCCGATCCAGCCGCGGCGCACCTGACCTTCCTTCACGATGCCCTCAAGCACGATCTTGGCCATCGACACCGGAATGGCGAAGCCGATGCCCATGCTGCCGCCCGAGCGCGAGTAGATCGCGGTGTTGATGCCCTGCAGGTTGCCGTTGACGTCGATCAACGCGCCGCCCGAGTTGCCGGGGTTGATGGCCGCGTCGGTCTGGATGAAGTTCTCGAACTGGTTGATGCCCAGCTGGTTGCGCCCCAGCGCCGAGACGATGCCGCTGGTCACGGTCTGGCCCACGCCGAAGGGGTTGCCGATGGCCAGCACCTGGTCGCCCACCAGCAGTTCGTCGGAGTTGCCCAGCACGATCACCGGCAGCTTGTCGAGCTCGATCTTGAGCACGGCCAGGTCGGTGTCGGGGTCGGTTCCGATCACCTTGCCGCGCGCGTGGCGGCTGTCGTTCAGGGTGACCTCGATTTCGTCGGCGCCCTCGACCACGTGGTTGTTGGTGAGGATGTAGCCGTCGGTGCTCACGATCACGCCGCTGCCCAGGCCCACCTGCGGCTGGTCGGCCTGGTCGCCGAAGAAGAAGCGGAACCAGGGGTCGTTGCTGCGCGGGTGGCGCTGCGCGGCCTTGCTGGTGTTGATGCTCACCACCGCCGGCGAGGCCTTCTTGGCCGCCGCGCTCAGGCTGCCCGCGGCGGGCACGGCCGGCGCGCCGCTGGGCGCTTCCACGATGGACACCACGCCGCCCAGCGAGGTCGAGCGCTTATTGATCCACTCGGGCTTGAGCGTCGCGACGACGAAATAGGCCGCCAGCAGGACGGTCACGGCTTGGGCAAAGAGCAGCCAGGTGCGTTTCATGAAAGCTTGAAGAAAGAGCGTTGGAAAAGCGCTGAAAGACGGCGCCGGTTGCAATTGTCCCTCAACCGGCCTGGCGCCATAGACCGCGCGGCAGGGTCGAGATTGCGCGGCCTGCGGGGCGTGAATACGGGCTAACCCTTAGTATCGGCAGGCGATCCGACCCGGATCGCCCCCTCAGGCCTTCCGCGTCGCCCACCCGGCGGACGCGGCCAGGCGATCCCTTCGTCGGCGTGCCACGCTCTGCCCCTATCCGGTTCAAGGCAGGCGAGCGGCCACGATACCCCTGCTGCCATGACCTCAGAAGCTACCTACACGGACGGCGCCACGCCCGCGCCGGCGCGCACGCTCGATGCGCGCGACTACAAGACCCTGGCCCTGTCCGCCCTCGGCGGCACGCTCGAGTTCTACGACTTCGTCATCTACGTCTTCTTCGCGACCGTGCTGGGCGCGCTGTTCTTCCCCGCCGACATGCCCGACTGGCTGCGCCAGCTGCAGACCTTCGGCATCTTCGCGGCGGGCTACCTCGCGCGGCCCGTGGGCGGCATCGTCATCGCGCACTTCGGCGACCTGCTGGGGCGCAAGCGCATGTTCACGCTGTCGATCTTCCTGATGGCGGCGCCCACGCTGGTGATCGGCCTCTTGCCCACCTACGCGAGCATCGGCGTGGCGGCGCCCCTGCTGCTGCTGGCCATGCGCGTGCTGCAGGGCGCGGCCATCGGCGGCGAGATGCCCGGCGCCTGGGTGTTCGTGGGCGAGCACGTGCCGGCCAAGCGCTACGGTTTCGGCATCGGCACGCTGACCTCGGGCATCACCGGCGGCATCCTGCTGGGCTCGCTGGTGGCCGTGGCCATCAACCGCCACTACTCGCCGGAGCAGGTGAACGACTTCGCCTGGCGCATTCCCTTCATCCTGGGCGGTGTGTTCGGGCTGTTCTCGGTCTACCTGCGCCGCTTTTTGCACGAGACGCCGGTCTTCAAGGAGCTGGCCGGTCGCAAGACGGTCGCCCGCGAGTTGCCGCTGCGCACGGTGCTGCGCGAGCACCGCCTGGCGAGCGTGTACGTGGGTCTGCAGACCTGGGTGCTGTCGGCCGCCATCGTGGTGGTGGTGCTGTACACGCCCACCTACCTGCAGAAGGTGCACCACATTCCGGCGGCGCTGGCGCTCGAGGCCAACGCACTCGCCACGCTGACCCTGACCATCGGCTGCGTGATCGTCGGCTGGGCCAGCGACCGCATCGGCACGCGCGCCGTGATGCTCATCGGTTGGGGCGGCCTCTTTGCCACCGCCTACCTGTTCTACACCGGGCTGCCCGGCACGCCGGCCACGCTGTTCTGGCACTACGGGCTGGTGGGTCTGTTCGTGGGCACCATCGCCACGGTGCCGATCGCGGGCGTGCGCGCCTTTCCGGCGCCGGTGCGCTTCACGGGGCTTTCGTTCGCCTACAACATGTCTTATGCCGTCTTCGGCGGCCTGACGCCGGTGATCCTCACGCTCTGGCTGCAGCACGACACCATGGCGCCGGCGCACTACGTCGCCGCGCTGGCGGCGCTGGGTTTCCTGCTGGCCCTGTGGCCCCTGGCCGCACGCGGCCACCCGATGCGCGATGGCGCGCCGGCCGCGGGGAGCGCGACAATGTCGCGATGAGCACCACACGCCACGAACTGCTTCACGCATTCGACCTGCTGCTGGCCCCCGGGCGTTTCAAGGATTACGGACCCAACGGCCTGCAGGTCGAAGGGCGCACCGTGGTCCGCAAGATCGTCTCGGGCGTGACCGCCAGCCGCGCGCTGATCGAGGCCGCGATCCACGCCGAGGCCGATGCCATCTTCGTCCACCACGGCCTGTTCTGGCGCGGCCAGGACGGCTGCGTCACCGGCTGGATGAAGCAGCGCCTGGGCCTGCTGCTGGGCGACGACGTCAACCTCTTCGCCTACCACCTGCCGCTCGATGCGCACCCCGAACTGGGCAACAACGCGCAACTCGGCCTGCAGCTGGGGCTCGTGGCGCACCCGGGGTCGGCAGGACGCTTCGGCGAACAGGAACTGGGCTTCCTGGGCGCGCGCGAGAACGGCGAAAACTTCGCCAGCGCGAAAGCCCTGGCGACCCATGCCGAGAAGGTGCTGAAGCGGCCCGTCACGCTGGTCGACACGGCCCACCGCCCGATCAAGAACATCGCGTGGTGCACGGGCGGCGCCCAGGGCTACTTCGAGGCCGCCATCGCGGCCGGCGCCGACGCCTTCATCACCGGTGAGATTTCCGAGCCGCAGGCGCATTACGCCCGCGAGTTGGGCGTGGCCTTCCTGGCCTGCGGCCACCACGCCACCGAGCGCTACGGTGCGCAGGCCGTGGCCGCCCATGTGGCGGCGCAGCTCGGGCTGAAGCACGAATTCATCGACATCGACAACCCCGCATGAAGGCGCCGATCGCGATCACGCTCGGCGACCCGGCCGGCATCGGCCCCGAGATCATTGCCAAGGCCTTCCGCGACGCGCCTGACGCCGTGCGCGGTGCGTTCGTGGCCGGCGACGTCGGCACGCTGCGCCGTGCGTCGCAGGCGCTCGCGGCGCCGGGGCGACTGGCGTGGCCTGTCGTGGAGATCGCCAGCGTCGCTGAGGCGGCCACCGTGCCGCCGGGGTGCATCCCGGTGCTGCAGGTGATCGCGCCGCCGAACGGCATCGTGCAGGGGCAGATCAGCGCAGAGGCCGGCCGCGCCGCCGGCGACTGCGTGGTATGGGCCGCGCGGGCCGCGTTGCGCGGCGAGATTTCGGCCCTTGTCACCGCACCGCTGCACAAGGAAGCGCTGGCCGCGGCCGGCTTCCCGTACCCCGGCCACACCGAGCTGCTGCAGGCCGAGGCCGCCGCCCACCTGGGCCGCACCGTGGCCGATGTGCCCGTGCGCATGATGCTGGCCAACGACGAGCTGCGCACCGTGCTCGTGAGCATCCACATGTCGCTGCGCGACGCCATCGAGGCCGTGCGCTTCGACGGCGTGTTGGACACGCTGCGCATCACCCATCGCGCCTTGACCCACGCCCTCGGGCGGCCGCCGCGCATCGGCGTGGCCGGGCTCAACCCGCACGCGGGCGAGGGCGGCCTGTTCGGTTCGGAAGAGCGCACCGTCATCGCGCCGGCCATCGAAGCCGCACGCGCCGAGGGCATCGACGCCCAGGGGCCCCATGCGCCCGACACCGTCTTCATGCGCGCGCGCGCCAAGGCCGGCGTGCCGTCCAGCGGCGAGTTCGACGTGGTGATCGCGATGTACCACGACCAGGGCCTGATCCCGGTCAAGTACCTCGGGGTGGAGAAGGGCGTGAACGTGACGCTCGGGCTGCCGCTGGTGCGCACCAGCCCGGATCACGGCACGGCGTTCGACATTGCGGGCCGGGGCGTGGCCGATGCGTCGAGCCTCGTCGAGGCGCTGCGCATGGCGCGAACGCTGGCCGGCGCCTGAGCGCGCGGCCAGAAAGAAAAGCTCAGGGGCGCTTCAGGCTGTCGCGGATCTCGCGCAGCAGCGTGATGTCTTCCGGCGTGGCGGCCGGCGCTGCCGGGGCGGCCTCTTCGGTCTTGCGCAACTTGTTGATCTGCTTGACCATGATGAAGATGATGAAGGCGAGGATCACGAAATTGACAGCAATCGTGATGAAGTTGCCATACGCCAGCACCGGCACGCCGGCTTTCTTCAGCTCCGCCAGCGTGTTCGTCACGCCCGGCGGCACCGTGCCCAGGATCACGTAGAGGTTCGAGAAGTCGAGCTTCCCGAACACCATGCCCACGAGCGGCATGATGATGTCGGCCACGAGCGAGTCGACGATCTTGCCGAACGCCGCCCCGATGATCACGCCGACGGCGAGGTCGATGACGTTGCCCTTGACGGCAAACTCCTTGAATTCACTGAGGATGCTCATGATTCAGAAAGGGTGCTGAAGACCTGCTGTTGAAAGGGGTGCCAGTATGCCTGTGGAAGCGGGAGGCCAAGACGGGCGGCGCGGCGGGTGATGCTGGACTGCAACTGAGGCATGACCGCTGGCGGCTCCTGCCTGGAACGGACGGAGGGTACCCAGTCTCCGTAGCTAAACCTTGCCGACTACGCTTTGGAACGTCTTGTTTCCAATTTCGCGGGATGGGTAGAACCGGCCGGATACGTCGTGTTTTGCTCTCGAAAAGAAGGCAAAACGGCGCAGTGCGGGCATTCCGGAAGCATCCTGGAACGCAGGCAAAGCCCCATTGACAGTGCACTGCACTGGTACGATGAGAGGGGAGCAGTGGGGAGCGGCCGCGTGAAATCGAGCTTCAAGACTTCTGTCTGTCAGAGCGCATTCGCCCTGGGTGCGCCAGATTCTTGCGTGACCCCGCGATGAATTCTGCACCCTTGTTGCCTGAATTTGCCAGTTTCAGCGCGACTATAGCTGTTCAAATTTTTACATAAATGGTGCCGCGTAGTGGCGGCGATCACAAGTGTCTGAAAAAGAAGCGCGATACAAGAGAGCGGATGTGCGAGCCTCGCATGCCTTCGGGAATTGCCGTTCTTTCGCCGCTTCGTTGTTGATACGACTGACTGACTGACTTTCAAGGGACCTGAATTGAGAAGAGATGCGAAAGCCCTCGCGTGGGTAGCGCTTGCCGGCGCGGTGTTGCTCCAGGGCTGTGCCGTGGTGCCCGGCATGGGTTCGGTGGAGCCATACGAAGCGGGCGGCGAGTTGCCGTCGCAGTTCCGCTACCTTCCCGATGAAGCGCCTGAAGGCGAAATCACCCCGATCTCGCTGGCGCTGGTGCGCACGCTGGCGGAGGTGTCGCCGAAGGGGGTGCCGCCTGAGGTGCAAGCGCTGTTTGGCAAGGGGGCTCGCTACACCATCGGGTCGGGCGACGTTGTGGGCGTGATCGTGTATGACCACCCCGAGTTGCTGCCCAATGCGGGTGCTGTGATTTCGCAGTCGGTAGACCCTACGGGCGTTCAGGTGGCGCCTGGTTTCATCGTTGATGCCAACGGAGAAATATCCTTCCCGTACATCAAGGGCCGGGTCCGGGTTGCGGGTTTGAGTGAGAGCGAAGCTTCGGAGTTGTTTGTCAAGTTGCTCGCACCGCATATCCGGGATCCACAAGTGACGGTGCGGATTCAGTCTTTCAGAAGCCGCCGTGCTTATGTGGAAGGCGAAGTGCGGAATCCTGGTTCACAAATCTTCACCGACGTGCCTATGACGTTGAATGAAGCTATCAATCGAGCTGGCGGCATTACTTCCGATGGCAACCGGTCTGCCATTACCTTGGTCCGGGATGGACGATCAATCCCCATCGATATGACTCGGCTGCGGGAAGCGGGCTATGACGGAAACAACATCCCACTGAAGAATGGCGACACCGTCCGTGTGGCGCACAGAGAGGATTCCAAGGTCTTCGTCATGGGGGAAATCATGGCAACAGCGGCGTTGCCCATGCGCAGCAATGGCCGGCTGAGCTTGAACGAGGCTTTGGGAGAGGCTGGAGGCCCTATGGCCTCGACGTCCAACCCCGGGCAAATCTATGTCATCCGCCAAGGGGCAACGGGTAAGCCGGCCATTTTTCACTTGAATGCCAAGAACCCGGCTGCGTTTGCGCTGGCGAGTCAATTCCGGTTGCAGCCGCAGGACGTTGTCTATGTCGACCCGATCCCGCTGGTCAAGTGGAACCGTGTGGTCAGTCTAATCCTGCCCTCCGCATCGGTGGCTAACACCGCCAGCGAGATGTACATCAGGCACCGTTAGCCTTGCCAAGAGCCCAACCGAGTTCTTGAGGTTCACGGCGCGAGTCAGCTTACTTTGAAGTCGACGGCCGCGAATGCGGTGTGGCGGCATGGCTCTTGTCTGGGTCTGTCGCCAATTTTTTTGTCTCCAGTGTTTTCAACACAACATGCAAGTCATTCAATCAGCTCAACCTATCGCGATCATCGGCCTCGGCTACGTGGGCCTTCCCCTCGCCGTGGAATTTGGAAAGAGGCGTCGAGTGGTCGGCTTCGACATCAATGCAGAGCGCATCACCGAATTACAGAGCGGACACGATCACACGCTTGAAAGCACTAGAGAGGAGTTGAAGGCGGCAACGCAGCTGGCATTCACGTCGCATGTGGATGATTTGCGTGAATGTGCCGTCTTCATCGTGACCGTGCCTACGCCGATCGATAACGCGAATCGGCCCGACCTGACGCCGCTGGTCAAGGCCAGTGAAACCGTCGGCAAGGTCATGTCGAGAGGGGCGATCGTCATCTTCGAATCGACGGTCTATCCAGGTGCGACAGAAGAAGTGTGCGTGCCCGTGCTGGAGAAATTCAGCGGCAAGAAATTCAACGTTGATTTCTTCTGCGGATACAGCCCAGAGCGGATCAATCCAGGGGATAAGGTCAACACCCTCACCAAGATCAAGAAGATAACCAGCGGCAGCACGGCTGAGGTGGCTGATGTGGTCGACGCGCTCTACAACGAGATCATTACCGCCGGTACACACAAAGCCGCCAGCATTAAGGTGGCAGAGGCCGCGAAGGTGATCGAGAACACGCAGCGAGATCTGAACATCGCGCTGGTCAATGAGCTGTCCGTGATTTTCGAGCGCCTGGGCATTGACACCCTAGACGTGCTCGAGGCCGCGGGTAGCAAATGGAATTTCCTGCCCTTTCGCCCGGGCCTTGTGGGGGGACATTGCATTGGCGTGGATCCCTATTACCTCACTCACAAGGCGGAACAGGTCGGCTACCTTCCGCAGGTGATATTGGCGGGACGCCGCATCAACGACAACATGGCGCGCTACGTGGCTCGCAACACCATCAAGCTGATGCTGAAAAACGGCATGGATGTGCCGCGTTGCCGCATCGGCGTGCTAGGCATCACTTTCAAGGAAAACTGCCCCGATATTCGTAATAGCAAGATCGTAGACATGGTGCGCGAGTTTCAAGCGTGGGGCGCTTCGGTTGCAGTCGCTGATAAGTGGGCGGACGCAGGAGAGGTTGTCCGAGAATATGGCATTGAACTTGGTTATGTTGACGCAAAAAACCCAGTCGATGCTCTCGTTGTCGCGGTTGGTCACCGCGAATACCGTAGCGCAAAAGTAGACGAGCTGCGTACATTTTGCAGGGGAGAGCTGCCAGTACTAATCGATGTAAAAAGTCTTTTCAACCCGCAAGAGGCGCGTGATGCAGGCTTTACGGTTTTTCGCCTTTGAAGAAATCAGGATGCGGCGAAATAAAATCAGGCAGTTTGTGCGAATGGTAAAGAGTAGTTCATCAAATCAGTGCGTGGTTTTCTGCATTCGAACGAATCGAAGCTAGATGAGCATTAAAAAAAATAGCATCATAAATTTCATTGGGGCAGCAATTCCTTTGCTGCTCACGTTATTTACGTTGCCTCTGTACGTTCAAACGATTGGAGAAGAGCGATTTGCTGTCGTATCAATCGCGTGGATAATTTTGGGGTACTTCGGATTTTTCGACTTGGGCCTGAGTCAGGCGACAGCGTCAGCAGTCGCAAAAACGGGCGACCAACATCTTTCCCAAAGAGGCGAAATCTATTGGACAGCTCTAACCATAAACGGATTTTTTGGGTTGATCGGTGGAGCCCTTGCTTGGGTGGCCGGATATGTATTTTTTCGTGACTACTTTGTAACCTCGGTTGACTTAAAGAGTGAGATTTTAGGGGTGCTTCCCTGGTTGGCTATTGCCGTCCCCATTGCGACCATTTCGGGTGTTCAAATCGGCTGTTTGCAGGGTAGAGAAAAATTTATTGCAATCAATAAGATCTCCATTGCCGGCAGCTTTCTGTTGCAGTTGCTCCCATTGGTCGCGGCAATCACGATCTCTCCAAGGCTCAATGTAATCATGCCGGTCACTGTTCTGAGCCGGGTCGTTGTACTGATTCTCTTGGGAGCTTCGGTCAATAAGTATTTTCAAATCGCAAGGCGCCCAATATTCAAAAAAACGCTTGCGAAAGAATTATTGAATTTTGGCGGATGGGTTACCGTCAGTGGGATAATTAGCCCAATATTAACTACTTTTGATCGATTTATAATCGGTGCAATCGCTGGAGCAAAATCGGTAACGTACTATACGGTGCCATATAATTTGGCTAGCCGAGTAAGCATATTCCCCACAAGTCTCACAACCGCACTATTTCCACGACTCTCGGGTGCTAATTCCTTGGATCGTCACGCCTACGCAAAAAATGCTATCGCGGCACTCATCTTGATAATGCTGCCATTGCTTGCTTTTGGGATTTTGAATTTCAATGCCTTTTTAAAAATCTGGATGAACCTCGAGTTCTCAAGAAAATCTAGCGGCATAGGGGAAGTGATCTTGCTCGGGATGTTTTTTAATTCTCTCGCAAGAATTCCATACGTTTCGTTGCAAGCATCGGGGCGTCCTGATTTAGTAGCGAAGTGCCACTTGGTAGAGGTCATCCCTTATTGTTTGATTTTGTACCTCGCGACAATTCATTTTGGAGCAATTGGCGCCGCTGCCGCATGGACTCTCCGAAGCTGCGTGGATGCTATTTTGCTATTCTTTTTTCATGGCATTGAAAAAAGAAATTTACTGAATGCAATTGCCGCATCTGCTTTTTTGCTTGGACTGACACTCTATTCGATTTTCAAGCCCGAGTCGACAATTGCCGAGGAGGTTGGATTGAACGCATTTTTGATAGCTCCACTTTTGCTTTGGAGTGGGCTGATGATTAGAAAGATCAGGCGCGATTAAGCCGCGCATCGTTTCAAATGAAAATTTCCGTTGCTATAGCCACATTTAATGGCGCGCACTTTTTGGAAGCACAGCTAAATAGCATATTAAACCAGGAGCGCGTGCCGGATGAGATAGTCGTGAGTGACGACAACTCGACTGATGGAACTTTCGAGATATTGCAAAAATTTCAACGCGATGCAAATCTTGAGATGATTGTCGTAAAAAATGAGGGGGCATCTGGATATACGCAAAATTTTGCCAACGCGCTTGCCCGGACAACTGGGGATTTGATATTCTTGAGTGACCAAGATGATGTTTGGGGTAAAGAAAAAATCAATAAGATCATTGAGCTTTCAAGTCGCTTTCCTAAACATCTCGCATTCTTAAACGATACTGAGTTAACTGATGCGGAGCTCAAGCCAACGGGTCTTACCAAGCTTGGCCAAATTAAAGCAGCCGGCTTAAGTCGCGACTCCTTTATTATGGGCTGCTGTGCCGCAATAAGGCGCGAGCTCTTGGATTATTGCCTTCCCATTCCGATTTCCTTTAAGGGCCATGACAATTGGATTGTCGGCGTTGCAACCGGACTTGGTGCTACGTACATAAGCGAAGAGGTTTTGCAATATTATCGAAGGCACGACGACAATACGTCGATCTTGTTGGTCAATAGTTTGAAGCCAGTCAGTCTGCGCAGGGTGCTAATGGGCTCAATGGCTCGAGCTTTAAAAAATAGAGGTAACGCAGAATTGGTGGATCTAAAACTGAGAACCCAAACTATCTTGGGTCGAGTGAAAAGCCTAAAAGGAAAAATCGGCGAGTACAACGAGGCGCTCATTGCCTTTGAAAGTTCTCTTCTTAAAGAATTGGAGTTGACTGAGGTTCGCGTACGTGCTCGAAGCGGTAATCTGGCGCAAAGGATCGCGTTTGCCTTGTCCAAAAAAAATAGGCAACTCTACGGAGGAAAGGGCGCGATTAAAAAAATTCTCCGCGATATTTTGGCTTGACGAATTCTGCCTAGACTTCAAAAATGAAGAAGAAAAAGATTCTCTATATTCACCATTCAACAGGGATAGGGGGGGCGCCGATAAGCTTGATAGAAATAATCAAGACGCTTCCTTCTTCTGAGTTTGAGGCGGAGGTATTGCTGCTTAAGCAATCTGATGTGTGCGGTCTTTTTGAGGAGGCCAACATTGATTACAAGGTCGCCGATCATTGGTTTTACAAGCGGTGGTACTTGCCATATGCCCATATAGAGGTCGGGTGGGTGAAGATTTTTCAGCCATTGAAATTTTTATATTTTTCTTTTTCATGGCTGGTTTCCCGATTCTTCGGCGCGCAAGCCTTGTTGAAAGGTCACAAGGCTGACATAGTTCATTTGAACTCGTATGCACTAACTGATTTTTTATGCGCGTCCGCAAAAATCGCAAAAACCGTAATTCACGTGAGGGAGCCTGCCACTCGAGGACATTTTGGAATTCGACAAAGAATTGCAAGAGGGCAAATCTTAAAATACGCAAGCGATATTATTGCCATTAGCAAAGATAATCTTGCGCGTTTAAAGATCCATGGGCTGGGGCATGTGATCTATAACTCCTTTTCGCCAGCACTTGTTTCTTCAAGGTTGCCCAGCAGTCTGCCAAACTCTGTAATTTATCTCGGAGGCGCATCTCCCCATAAGGGCTTCTTGATGCTCGCGGCTGCTGCGGGAAAAATCAATCCCGAAATTAGTATAAAAATACTGGGATACATTAAACCCGATCTCGGATTAGAGGAGAATTTGGTCGGAAGAGTGAGGCACGGCCTGAAGAAAATTTCTTCCTTGGAATACAGGAGAACATTACAAGCCTTGGTTAAGTTGAAGGCATTGAAGAATGTTGAGTTAATCGGGGTGGTAAAAAATACGGAAAAATACCTCGAGGAAAGTCGCCTTCTGCTGAATTTGTTTACGATAACTCATTTTTCTCGTCCGATTATTGAGAGTTATGCAGTTGGTCGAGGAGTCATTGCAACAGATGTAGATGGTATCGACGAGATCGTAGACGCAGGTCTGACGGGGTTTTTAGTGAAAAAAAACAATCCCGAAGCTCTTGCTGAGTTGATTAATCGCGTCGCTTTGGATGATGACCTATTAGATCGGGTCGGGAAAAATGCTAGCGAACTTGCTGCAGTTCGTTTTTCTTCCAAAAATGTTAACAAGGTTATTGAAATATACGACGCATTGCTTCGAGTCGCTTGATCCGCATTGGTCTATATTAAACGTCGAAGCTTGACTGTATGGTGCATCGGTGTCGAAAAGCTCATGCCTTCGTCGAAAGGAAGTTGGCGGCTATGGATAAGGAGGTATTTTAATGACAGGTTCGGAGCTTTATGCGTCGTTGAACTATTTCGCTCTTTTTGTCGGGTTTGCACTATATTTTTGGATGGTGCGACTTGATGGGGACTGGGTCGAAATTTTTGTTATCTTGTGTTTGATTTCCACGTCCTTGGCGCTATTTTTGGTATCGGATCTCTATCCAATACTGAACTCTTTGCTGCTTTTTTTGTGTTTGCGGCACATTTTTTCCAACAAAAATACAATGGCGCGTGTTTATGCGCGTCTTTCTGAAAAACGAATGGCAATTTGGCTGACGCTGCTTTTTTTGATCGCCTTGACTTATTTTTTTAGCGGGATAAGAGGTTGGCAGAGCGTTATGGTCACCTCCTTGCGTTACTGGATTATATTTTTAGCTTTTTTTGCTTGGCGGAGCACCAGTTCTGTCAAAGAGAAAACTGCCTTGACAACCACGCTACTGGTTCTGGGAATGATATGGGGCTCAAAAATTGTACTTGTCTGCGGCGCCGTGCTTTTTTCTTTTCAATTCATTCGACTTTCTTCTTTGAAAAAACGCCTCCTCCTTAGCGCGCTCGTATTTTTCTCGTTGATATTAATTTGGATTTTGTTTAACGAGCAAGTGCAGGTTTTTATAACGGAGAGCGTACTTCGCCCGGACTACGATCGAGACGTAAAAATTTTGGGTCTTTCAGACGGATCGAGACTCACACTTTGGAATGATTACTTGCAAGGAGCTCGACTTTTTGGAAAGGGTGATTATTTGGGGCAAGACCTAGCGCCTACGCACAATATATTTGTTTACTTGGTCTATGAGTTTGGTGCAGCACCTGCCTCAGTAGCCTCCGCATTTCTGTTGCGCGTCGCAGTTGGATGTATGAAGGCCAGTGGGGCGGAATTTCTGCTGATCCTGTCGTTCTGTTTTTTGCTTTCTTCGGTTTTTGAATACGGAACCGGATGGGTTTTCCCGTTAATCGCACTTCCTTTTTTGATGGTAAAAGAATTTCGATTTAAGTTGGAAAATAATGGCTGAAGTGCTATTAATTACGACGAAGTACAAGCACGAAAATGGTTCGCCTTGGCTGGTGAGTGAGTTGGCTGAGGAAATGGTCGCGCAAGGCTCACGGGTCACGGTACTGAATTTGAGCTGGACAGGCCTTTCAGTTTTGGAAAGCGATGAACTGCAAGGCCTTAGAGTTATTAATTTTTCTGCCGTGCGCCCAACACGAGGTAGCGGCGGACTCTTGGGGAAGTGGGGATTTTCGTCATTTAAATTGATGCCCTTTCTTCTTAAGGGGTTTGTGCTGAGAAATAAATACGATCTACTTGTATCTTTTTCTCCTTGCACCGCCCTTTGGGTTGCCATTGTTTTTGCAAAAATGATTTGCCGGAAGTCGTCTTTGATTTATTGGGACATTTTCCCGCTTCATAACCAAGCGATCGGAAAATCTATTCCAAAAAAACTTCTTCCTGTCTTGAAAGGCATGGAGAAGCGTTTGATCTCTTCGTTCGATTTGATCGGGTGCATGGGGAACGGAAATCGAAATGTTTTCCTGAATTACTTTGGTGGAGATGTTAAGGCGGTGAAGATCGTTCCTGTTTGGACTTCATTGTTAAATCCTCCTCTTGTAGCAAAGAATGAAATAAAAAATCGTCACGGCTTTCGTGAAGAGTCTCTAATTTTCGTATTTGGCGGGCAGCTGGTGGCCGGGCGCGGAATTGAGAGTTTGTGTGCGGCATTTTTTCAAGTCGCCGCCGAGGTTGAAGATATTAATTTGACCTTTTGCGGTGCTGGCCCGCTGGAAGATATTATTCGAGGGTATGAGGAAAAGAGCTTTGGCGCAATTCGACTGATCGGATCGTTGTCCAGGGGTGAATATATGAATTTCTTGGTTGCATCCGATGTGGGTGTGGTTTCTGCAATATCCTCTAGCGGAACCTCGTCGTTCCCATCAAAAAGTTTGGACTATATGGCTTGCAATTTGCCGATATTCGCAATATTGGAGCCGGAGAATGATCTCAGTCTTCTTGCGGTTGAACATGACTTTGGTGTGGTTTGCACCGCGGATAAAAGCACGGAAATTGCTCTTTCGATAAAGAGAATGATTGGAAAAAAATCTGAATTTTCAAGAATGGGGTTAAATGGAAATTCTTACTTGAAATCCAGGCACTCTGTATCTAATGTGGTTGACGAATTCATGAGGATGTCAAATGTTTGAGCGGAAAATTTTATGCATCACTGGGGGTACAGGCTCTTTTGGCAATGCCGTGCTTAATCGATTTCTTAATACCGAAATTGCAGAAATCCGCATCTTCAGTCGCGATGAAAAAAAGCAGGATGACATGCGCAAGCGCTACAATCATCCCAAGCTAAAGTTCTATATCGGCGATGTCCGGGACTCACGAAGCGTGAGTGCGGCAATGCGCGGCGTGGATTACGTCTTTCATGCAGCGGCACTCAAGCAAGTCCCTTCCTGCGAATTCCACCCAATACAGGCAGTCCGCACCAACGTCCTCGGCACCGAAAACGTCCTGGAAGCTGCAATCGCCGCAGGCGTAAAACGCGTCGTCTGCCTCAGCACCGACAAGGCGGTCTATCCCATCAACGCCATGGGCATCAGCAAGGCCATGATGGAAAAGGTGATGGTCGCCGCCAGCCGGAATCTGGAAAGCACGGACACGGTCATTTGCGGCACGCGTTACGGCAACGTCATGGCCTCCCGCGGTTCGGTCATTCCGTTGTTCGTGGAACAAGTGCTGGCGGGTAAGCCCATCACCGTCACCGACCCGTCCATGACCCGTTTCATGATGACGCTGGAAGACGCCGTCGAGCTGGTGCTGCATGCTTTCGAGCACGGCAACAACGGCGACATCTTTGTGCAGAAGGCGCCCGCCGCCACGGTGCAGGTTCTCACGCAAGCCATCCTGGAATTGATGGGCAAGCCCGATCACGAAGTGCGCGAAATCGGCACTCGCCATGGCGAGAAGCTCTACGAAGCGCTGCTGAGCCGCGAAGAAGTGGCCTGCGCCGAAGACCAGGGCGATTACTACCGCGTGCCGCCTGACGGCCGGGACCTGAACTACGCGAAGTATGTGGAGCAGGGCGAGAAGCGCATCACTCAAAGCTCGCACGGCGAAGACTACAACTCGCACAACACCACCCGCCTCGATGTCGAAGGCATGAAGAAGCTGCTGCTCAAGCTCGACTTCATGCAGCGCATCGCACGAGGTGAATCCGCCGTGGCAGAGGGATAAAGCGATGAAGGTGTTGATTACCGGCGCTGGCGGTTTCGTGGGCCAGAACCTGCAGCTGCATCTGGCCGAGCGCAAGGACGTGCAGGTGGTCCACTTCACCCGCGACCACAGCGTGGAGCAACTGCCGGCGCTGCTGGAGAGCGTGGACTTCGTGTTCCACCTGGCAGGCGTCAATCGCCCGCAAGACCCGCAGGAATTTGCCACCGGCAATGCCGAGCTCACGCAGAGCCTCTGCCGCGCCGTCGGCGACATCGCAAAAGCAACTGGCAAGAAGGTGCCGATCATCTACACGTCGTCCACGCAGGCTGGCCGGGACAATCCGTACGGCAACAGCAAGCGCGGCGCGGAAGAAGCGCTGCAGGCCGCAGCCGCCAGCCACGGCATTCCGGTGCACGTCTTCCGTTTGCCCAACGTGTTCGGCAAATGGTGCCGGCCCAACTACAACTCTGCCGTGGCCACCTTCTGCCACAACATCGCGCGCGACCTGCCGATCCAGGTCAACGACCCGGCAGCGCCGGTCACGTTGGTGTATGTCGACGATGTCATTGAGCGTTTTGTCCAGCTCATGGACGGCGCCGACGTCACCGTGGATGCGGACGGTTTCGCGACGGTCACGCCGCAATACACCACCACGGTGGGCGAACTGGCCTTGCAGATCCAGTCGTTCAAGGACAGCAGAAACACGCTCATGACCGACCGCGTGGGAGCCGGCCTCGTGCGTGCGCTCTATTCGACTTACGTGAGCTACCTGCCGCCCCAATCGTTCGCCTACACCGTGCCGCAGCACGGGGATGCGCGCGGTGTGTTCGTCGAAATGCTCAAGACGCCAGACGCCGGCCAGTTCTCGTTTTTCACTGCGCATGCGGGCATCACGCGGGGCGGCCACTACCACCACAGCAAGACCGAGAAATTCCTCGTCATCAAGGGGCAGGCGCGCTTCAAGTTCCGGCACATGCACACCGGCGAAACCCACGAGCTGGTGACCGCGGGTGAAAAGTCTGAAATCGTCGAGACCGTGCCCGGCTGGACGCACGACATCACCAACATCGGCACCGAAGAAATGGTCGTGATGCTCTGGGCCAACGAGGTGTTCGATCGCGCGCGGCCGGACACCTTCGCTTGCCCGCTGTAGTCCCAAGGCTTTGGATCCATCTCCCATGAAAAAACTCAAAGTCATGACCGTGGTCGGCACCCGGCCCGAAATCATTCGCCTGTCGCGCGTGCTGGCTCGCTTGGACGAGCATTGCGAACACGTGCTCGTGCATACCGGCCAGAACTACGACTACGAACTCAACCAGGTCTTCTTCGACGACCTGGGCGTGCGCAAGCCCGACCACTTCTTGAACAGCGCAGCCAACGCCACGAGCGCGGCGCAGACCATCGGCAACCTCATCATCGCGGTGGACCAGGTGCTGGGCGAGGTGCAGCCCGAAGCCATGCTGGTGCTGGGCGACACCAACAGCTGCCTCTCGGTGATTCCGGCCAAGCGCCGCAAGATTCCGATCTTTCACATGGAAGCGGGCAACCGTTGCTTCGACCAGCGCGTGCCCGAAGAAACCAACCGCCGCATCGTGGACCACACGGCGGACGTCAACCTCACTTACAGCACGATCGCGCGTGATTACCTGTTGCGCGAAGGGCTGCCGCCCGATCTGGTCATCAAGACCGGCAGCCCGATGTTCGAGGTGCTGACGCACTATCGCCCGCGCATCGAGGCGTCCGGCGTGCTGGAGCGGCTGGGTTTGCAGGCGGAGCAGTACTTCGTGGTCAGTGCCCATCGCGAAGAGAACATCGAGTCGCCGCAGTCCTTTAGCAAGCTGGTGGCGGTGCTGAATGCCGTGGCCGAAGACCACGACATGCCGGTCATCGTCTCGACGCACCCGCGCACGCAGAAGCGCATCGACGCGACCGGCGCGCGCTTTCACCCACAAGTGCGCCTGTTGAAGCCGCTGGGCTTTCACGACTACGTGAAGCTGCAGCTCTCGGCGCGCGCCACGTTGTCCGACAGCGGCACGATCAACGAAGAGTCGTCGATCCTGAATTTTCCGGCGCTCAACTTGCGTGAAGCGCATGAGCGGCCCGAAGGGATGGAAGAGGCGGCCGTGATGATGGTCGGCCTCGAGGTGGACCGAGTGCGCCAGGGCCTGGCCATTCTGAAGAGCCAGCCGCGAGGCGATGCGCGCGGCCTGCGCCAAGTGGCCGACTACAGCATGCCCAATGTGTCGGATAAGGTGCTGCGCATCGTTCACAGCTACACCGATTATGTGAACCGCGTGGTCTGGAAGAAGTACTGACGCATGGCAATTCGTGTGTTGTTGCTGATGCAGTGGTTCGATCCGGAGCCGACGTTCAAGGGCATCGTGTTCGCCCGCGAACTGGTGCGCCAGGGCTTCGAGGTCGAAGTGTTGACGGGCTTCCCCAACTACCCGGGCGGCAAGGTGTATCCGGGCTACCGCATCAAGCTGCTGCAGCGCGAAACGATCGACGGCGTGCAGGTGACGCGCGTGCCGCTCTATCCCAACCATGACCAGTCGGCGATCAAGCGGGTGTTGAACTACGCGAGCTTTGCCACGTCGTCGCTGGTCTATGGCCTGTTCATGGCGCGCCGGCCCGATGTCATCTACGCCTACCATCCGCCGCTCACGGTGGGCATCACCGCCGGCCTGCTGCGGCTGTTGCGCCGCGTTCCCGTGGTCTACGATATCCAGGACATGTGGCCCGACACCTTGCGTGCCACGGGCATGGTCAACAACGCCCGGGCCTTGAGTGCGGTGGCTGCGGTGTGCCAATGGGTGTATCGCCGCGCGGACCACATCGTGGTCCTGTCACCGGGTTTCAAGCGCCTACTATTGGAGCGCGGCGTGCCTGAAGCCAAGGTGGGGGTGATCTACAACTGGGCCGACGAAGTGGCGCTGGCTTCGCCGCAAGGCCAGCTGCCGACCAGCTTTCCGGGGTCGGATCAGTTCCGCGTTCTCTTTGCGGGAAACATGGGCAAGGCCCAGGCGCTGGACGCTGTGCTCGAAGCGGCGGTTCTGCTGCAGGCGCGCAGCTCGCGGGTGTGTTTCGTGCTGCTGGGTGGTGGCGTGGAGGTGGGCCGGCTCAAGCAGCGCGCCGCAGACCTGCAGTTGCGTAACGTGGTCTTTCTGCCGCCGGTGCCGATGTCGGAAGTGGGTGCGTTGCTGAACGCAGCCGACACGCTGCTGGTGCACCTTCGCAAGGACCCGCTCTTCGAGATCACTATCCCTTCCAAGACGCAGGCCTACATGGCCGTCGGCAAACCGCTGTTGATGGCGGTCGATGGCGACGCGGCCGGGTTGGTCGCGCAGTCGGGCGGTGGCGTGGTCGTTGAATCCGAAAACACCAGCGCGCTGGCCGATGCCGCCGATGCGCTCGCTGCGATGGCGCCTGATGCCTTGGCGGCCATGGGGCAGCAGGCGCAGCGTTACTACCGTGAACAACTGGCCTTGAAGGTTGGTGTCGAAAAATTCGGTGCCATCTTCACGCGGCTGGCGAAGAGGTCGAAATCCAGATGAAGCGCCTTTTTGACATCGTGCTCGCTTGCGTGGCGTTGCTGCTTCTAGGTCTTCCGCTGCTGTTCCTGACATGGCGGGTGCGCCGCAAGCTGGGCAGCCCCGCGTTCTTTCGCCAAACGAGGCCTGGCATGCATGGGCGGCCGTTCAACATGATCAAGTTCCGCACGATGACGGATGCGCGTGGTGCCGATGGAGAGCTGTTGCCCGACGCGGACCGGTTGACGCCCTTCGGGCGATTCCTGCGTGCCAGCAGCCTGGACGAATTGCCCGAACTCTGGAACGTGCTCAAAGGCGACATGAGCCTGGTTGGCCCGCGTCCGTTGCTGATGGACTACCTGCCGCTGTATTCCGCCGAGCAGTCCCGTCGTCATGAAGTACGCCCCGGCATCACCGGCTGGGCGCAGATCAACGGGCGCAATGCGTTGGGCTGGGACGAGAAATTCAAGCTCGATGTTTGGTACGTGGACAACCGTTCGCTTTGGCTCGACATCAAGATCTTGTGGCTGACAGTGCGCAAGGTGCTGGTGCGTGATGGCATCAGTGCGGCGGGCGAGGCCACGATGCCGCGCTTTACCGGTTCGCGAATGGAGCACGAGCAATGACGTTGCCGCTTTATGCCGTGTACGGCGCCAGTGGCTGTGGCCGCGGCGTGATGCCGTTGGCTCGCGCACAGCTGGCACTCGAAGGCATTCCGGCATCCCAGTTGGTGTTTGTGGACGACCAGCCCGAAGCCGCTGAGGTCAATGGACAGCGCGTGCTGCGCTATGCGGATTTCCTGCGGGCCGATGCGAGCACAAGACACATCGTGATTGCCATTTCGAACAGCGCCGTCCGCCAGGTGCTGGCTGACCGTTGCGCGGCCGATGGCGTGCAGCCCTGGACAGTCCGGGCTGCCAACACAGTGGTCATGGACGATGTCTCGCTGGGCGAGGGCGCTGCGCTCAGTCCGTTCGTCACGCTCACCTCCAACATCCGCATCGGCAGGTACTTTCACGCCAACCTGTACAGCTATGTCGAACACGATTGCGTGGTCGGCGACTTCGTTACCTTCGCGCCCGGTGCCAAGTGCAATGGCAATGTGCACATCGAGGACCACGCTTACATCGGGGCCGGCGCTGTCATCAAGCAAGGCAAGCCAGGCAAGCCTCTGGTGGTTGGCCGCGGTGCCCTGGTCGGCATGGGCGCGGTGGTTACGCGCGACGTGCCGCCCGGCATCACTGTGGTCGGCAACCCCGCCAAACTATTCATCAAAAAAGGTTGAACTGTTGTGTTGAACACCCCCTTCTCCCCTTGGCCGAGTTTCACCGCCGAAGAGGCCGATGCCGTGCAGCGCGTGCTCCTGTCCAACAAGGTCAATTACTGGACGGGGCAGGAATGCCGCATGTTCGAAAAGGAATTCGCCGCTTGGGCAGGCACCGCGCATGCGCTCGCACTGGCCAATGGCACGCTGGCCCTGGACGTGATCCTCCAGGGCATGGGCATCGGGCCGGGTGACGAAGTCATCGTCACGCCACGCACCTTCATTGCGAGCGTGTCGTGTGTGGTGAATGCGGGGGCGACGCCGGTGTTCGCAGATGTCGATGCAGAAAGCGGCAACCTGTCGGCCAAGACCATTGCGCAGGTCGTCACGTCGCGCACCAAGGCCGTCATTTGCGTGCACCTTGGCGGTTGGCCGTGCGACATGGATCCGATCATGGCACTTGCGACCAAGCATGATTTCAAGGTAATCGAAGACTGTGCTCAGGCGCATGGTGCCCGCTACAAGGGGCAATCCGTCGGCTCCATCGGTCATGCCGGCGCCTGGTCGTTCTGCCAAGACAAGATCATGACCACGGGCGGGGAGGGCGGCATGGTCACGACCAACGATGAAGCGTTGTGGCGCACCATGTGGCAGTACAAGGATCACGGAAAGAGCTACGAAGCCGTCTACGAGCGCGAGCACCCGCCGGGCTTTCGCTGGGTGCACGAGAGCTTTGGCACCAACTGGCGAATGCTGGAGTTGCAAGCGGTCATCGGCCGGGTCCAACTGCGCCGGATGAGCGACTGGACGTCTGCGCGTACACGCCATGCACAGGCTCTGTGGGAGGCTGCCCGTTCCCATGCTGCGGTGCGTGTGCCCGTCTTTGTGGCGCAAGATGCGACGGGCGGTGCCCATGCGCACTACAAGTGCTACGTTTACGTGCAGCCGGAAAAGCTGGCAACCGGCTGGAGCCGCGATCGGATCGTCGAGGCGATACAGGCACATGGCGTGCCCTGTTATCAAGGGTCTTGCTCCGAGGTTTATTTGGAGCGGGCGTTCGACGACACCGGCTGGCGACCGACTGAGCGATTGCCTGTTGCACGCGTACTGGGGGAAACAAGCCTGATGTTTCTTGTGCATCCGACACTCACCTCGGCCGAAATGGACAAGAGCTGTCAGGTCATCGGGCAGGTGCTGGCAGAGGCGTCGGCTTGAGTGTGTTGTGGGCTCGTCTCGCAGCCCACTTGATCTTGTGGCGCTGGCTGCTGGCCAGTGCCATGCTGGCGTTGTTGGTGCTCAGCTTGATGCCTGCATCTCTTTCGGTGCCAGGTACGGGCTGGGACAAAAGCAACCACGCGCTAGGCTTTGCGGTCCTGGCATTCCTCGCGTATTGGGCGTGGCCGGGGCACATCCTGCTATCGCTGTTGGGACTGCTCGGCTACGGAGCCCTGATTGAAGTGCTGCAGTCGCTCACGCCTGATCGCATGGCTGAGTGGAGCGATCTATGGGCCGATGGCGTTGGCCTGCTCGTCGGCACTGTCGTCGCTTTGTTGTTGCAACGGCTGGCGGTGATTCGACAGGCCTAAGGCGACAGGCTCATGCCGGTTGCAGCCTTAGCAACTGCGAGACTGGCTTCGTCGAGGTTCGGCGCGAGGAGGAGGTGCTTTGACGCCCCTCACCCCTCCGAACTGGCTCATTGAGCGAACGCTTAAGCCTCTTTGTATTTGTACTCGGTATATCGGTAGCCGCCGTACTTGTAGCCGTAGCTGCCATAGTGCCGGCGAGAGAGGTCCATGCCGTTGAAGACCACCCCGTTGACTTGCTGGCCCGCATGTGCGAGGCGTTTGACGCTCTCATTCAGTTCGCCGAGTTGGGTCAGGTTGTCACGGGCAACCAACAGGACGGCACCTGCATGCGCTGCAACCGCCGCAGCATCGGCCGCCACCAACACGGGCGGGCTATCGATCACAACCAGATCGTAGCGCTCCGAAAAGTCGTGCAGCAGTTCGCCCAACTTTGACGAAAGCATCATGTTGGCTGGGTTGAACGGATAGTTTCCGGTCGTCAGAACATCTAGGTTGGGGATCACTTGCCCGTGAATGGCTTGCTCGGGAGGCATATCACCTGCCAAGACGTCGGCCAAGCCACCTTTGCGCGGGAGACCAAATGCTTTTTGGAGGTGACCCTTTCGCAAGTCGGCATCGATCAGCAACACGCGCTTGCCCGCCTGCGCCATGATGACCGCAAAGTTGCCCGAGACGAAGCTCTTGCCCACCCCAGGGGTGGCCCCTGTGATGAGCACGCGGTTGTTGCCACTCTCCATCAATGTCAACTGCAGGGACACCCGCAGGTTGCGCAAGCTTTCGATGGCGAGGCTTTCGGGTGAGGTGACGGCCAACAGTTGCACGCCCTTCGCGCCGCCGGCAATGTGCTCCAGGATCGTTTCTTGCTCGAGTGCCAATGGAACGACGGAGTAGACGTTCAGGCCGAGCCGATCTTCGATCTCTTGAGGATTGCGGATGCCGCTCGACAGCTTGGTGCGCAGGATCGCCAGCGCCACGCCTGCGAGAAGGCCGAGCACCAGTGCGAGCGCAACGATCAGAGGCTTTTGAGGTTTGACCGCGCTCTTGGGTTCGATGGCCGTGTCGAGCAGACGCACATTGCCGATCTTGCCTTCCTTGACGAGACGCAGTTGCAAAGAGCTGTTGAGCAGTGACTTGTAGAGTTCGCCGTTGACGCGAACATCTCGCTCCAACCGCAAGGCGTCTCGCTGTATGGCGGGCATGGCACTCACTCGAGTTTCCAGGCCGTTGATTTCGTGGTTGATGGCCGCAATCTGGCCATCCACCATGCGGACCTTCGGGTTGGTTTCCGTAAAGCGCGCAAGCAGTTCGCGCCGTTGTTGCTGGGTCTCTAGCAGCTTGGTTTGCAGCTGCACCGACATTCCCAATACAGCCTTGGCTTCTTCGTCAAAGGCGACAGTACCGTTCTTGTTGCGGAAGCGAGCATAAACGTCTTCCGAATCTTCGAGTTGACGTTTGAATTCCGGGAGCTGTTGGTCGAGAAATTCAATGGTTTTCTCTGCCTCTGCAGCTTTGCGCTCAACGTTCTGGCGAACATACTGTGCGCCGATTTCGTTAAGCGTGCGCCGCAGGCGACCACGGTCACTGCCTTCGAGGGTGACATTGATTACGTTCGATTGCTTGCCTTGCTCGCTGAGTTGTACGCGTTTTTGCAAGCTCTCAGTCGTGGCGAGGGACGACGCCCTCGAGACAAGAAATTCGGCACCTGGTTTCCCGTCGATCCGCGAAACCATCAGCGTGATGGTGCCGCCAGGCACTTGCTGACTGAGCATCTTGCCAGCAGTGCCCGTCAATGGCTCAGGAAGGCCAGGGTGCGAGACCGTGTAATGGCCATCGGCCTGCGCAGTGATCGTGAAGGGCTGCTGATCTTCGAGTGCAGAGGGCACATCGAACTTGGCAATGTCGATAGCTTCGGTGCCAGAAACGTAGCCCCCCATGCCCAGAAAGCCAGGGTTTGACAGTTCCGTGGAACGTCGCGAGAGCCACTCGCCAATGACGGGGACATAGCGCGGCTGAGCGTTGATGTACAGGCGCATCGCTTCCACAGCGCCCCCGATGACCATTCGCGAACGGATGATCTGGATTTCGCCAATGGCGGGCGTCTTCACATCAAAGAGGTTGGCCGTATCACCAAGAAAATTCTTGGAATCTGGTGCTGAGTCTTCAACCTGGATCAAGAGGTTGGACTCATAGATTGGGGTGGCCAGAAGCGCATAGGCAAGCCCAAGCCCAAGAGCCACAGCCGTGACGCCTGCCACCAGCCACTTGCGGTCAAGCAGGATGTCGAAGTACTCGGACAAGTTGATGACGTCATCGTCATCGTCGCGCGGACGAATCGTGTTGGGTGTCAAAGGGGCCGATGTGGAAGCGGAAGGGGTCATGAGAGTTTGCGGATGCGTTCAGCCCAGGCGTGGGCACCATCAGCGATGAGCTGCAGGGCGTGTTCGAAAGCTGGAAGGCCCAGGCGGTAGGGGTCGGGAATGTCGACGCGCGCAACCTCTCCCAGCCGGAACAACTTGCCGCGGGTCAGCGGATGGCGTTGACCAATGTGGATCCGTTGCGCTTCGTCCATCGCAAGAATGAGATCGGCCTGTTGGCACATTTGCCCTGTGAGTTGGCGTGCGCGGTGGTCCTCGATGTCGATGCCGCGTGCGGCCATCAACTTGCGTGCGATCGGATCTGCGGGGTGACCGACCAACGCGCCCGTCCCGGCAGACGTGACTTGAACCTGTGGCAATGCTGCAGCGATCAGTGCTTCCCCCATGGGACTGCGACAGATGTTGCCAATGCATACCACCAGAACGGATTTCATGAGACTTGGCTCCCTGCGAAGGCTTGTGCCTCTGTTGTCAGACTCAACGTATTGCGTGCCGCGCACTTCATGTTTCGCATGAATCATGTGTCGTACAGAAATTCCCTCATTTCTTAGTTGAGGCGATCGGATCGCGTCATCTATACGGGAGGGCTGAAGGCTAGGCACGTCTTGGGCATTGTAGTCAGGGCGCTTGGAGTCACCGCCCAGTGGATGTATGCCAAGCGGTGAGCGTTCTGGGCCCGAATCGGTCATAGCTGCCAAAGTGGCCGCCGATCCAAAACGCTGATGAGCGGCTCTATGACTAAAGTCATGTCGATGCAAAAGATACAAAAAATGACATTTTGAATGTCGCGAATCCCCTGAATTGGGGGGAAGGGGTGGGTACCCTTCACGGACAATTGTTGCAGCGCGGCACCCTGTAGGTGCCGCAGGAGTTTTCAGTGTGATCAATCGTCTGGCTGCGCCCTTGCTTGCCTTGCCGCGCCCCGTGAAGCGCATGCTGGCTCTAGGGGTTGATGCAATGCTCTGCGTCCTGTGTGTCTGGTTGGCATTCAGCTTTCGCTTCGAGCAATGGATGGCTCCACGCGGCGTTCAGTGGTCAGCTGTCGCGGTGGCTGTCGCCCTTGCGCTTCCCCTCTTTGTGGTTTTCGGGCTCTATCGAGCCATCTTTCGGTATGCCGGAACGGCCGCAGTCATGGCGATCGTGCGCGCGTGCGTACTCTTTGGCCTCGGCTATGCGTTGATCTTTGCGGTGGTCGGTGTGCGAGGGGTGCCGCGCACGGTCGGTCTGTTGGTGCCCTTGCTCTTGTTCTTGGCCATCGCTGGCTCGCGCATGTTTGCGCGCTACTGGTTGGGGGGGCTTTACATGAGCGCCCTGCAGCGCAAGCAACTACCTCAGGTTGTGATCTACGGCGCCGGTAGCGCGGGGTTGCAACTGGCTGCGGCATTGGCCCAAAGTCGGGACATGGTCGTCCGAGCTTTCGTTGACGATGACTTGCATCTCCAAGGCAACACGATCAACGGCCTGCGCATTCAATCTTCGGATTGGCTTAGCAACAATGCCGCCAGTTGGGGCATCACGGACGTGCTCTTGGCGATGCCTTCAGCCAGTCGTGGGCGTCGCGTTGAAATCCTGAACCAGTTGTTGCCATTGCATCTGCATGTACGCATGCTTCCGGGGCTGCTCGACTTGGCTAACGGCAAGGTGCAGGTCAATGATCTGGTTGAAGTCGACATCGAGGACTTGCTGGGGCGGGATCCAGTCGAGCCGGTGGCAGACCTACTGCACAAGCACATCCGTGGTCGGGTGGTGTTGGTCACCGGGGCCGGTGGCTCCATCGGCAGTGAGCTGTGTCGGCAGATCGTTCAACTGTCGCCTTCCACGCTGCTGCTTGTGGAGCTGAGCGAGTACGCGCTCTATGGCATCCATCAGGAACTGGAACAGTTGGCGCCGAACGTCCGTGTCGTCCCGCTGCTCGCATCGGTATGCGATGCGGCGCGGCTGCGTGAAGTGATGCGCGCCTGGCGCCCTGACACGGTCTATCACGCGGCGGCATACAAGCATGTGCCACTCGTCGAGCACAACCCGGCAGAGGGTGTGCGAAACAACGCGATGGGCACGCTCACGACGGCGCGGATTGCGATGGAGTGCAAGGTTCCCAACTTTGTCCTGATTAGCACCGACAAGGCCGTGCGGCCGACGAACATCATGGGGGCCAGCAAGCGCGTCGCCGAAATGGCGTTGCAGGGGCTGGCACAGCAGAGTTCGGACACCTGCTTCTCGATGGTTCGCTTCGGCAACGTGCTCGGCTCCAGTGGCTCGGTGGTGCCGTTGTTTCGCAAGCAGATCGAAGCGGGTGGTCCGATCACGCTGACGCATGCAGACATCACGCGCTACTTCATGACCATTCCCGAGGCTGCCCAGCTGGTGATCCAAGCGGGCGCTATGGCGCAGGGCGGTGACGTCTTCGTGCTCGACATGGGTGAGCCGGTGAGGATCATCGACCTCGCTCGTCGGCTGGTGGAGCTTTCGGGGCGTACGGTTCGTGACGAGCATTCGCCAGATGGTGATATCGAGCTGCAGGTGACTGGATTGCGGCCCGGTGAGAAGCTCTACGAAGAGCTCCTGATTGGCGACAGCGCGATGCCTACAGCGCATCCTCGTGTCATGAAGGCACACGATCCCTGCCTGCCATGGAATGAACTCTGGCGCCAGTTCGAGACGCTGAATGCGGCACTCGAAAGCAGCGATGTGCCGATGTTGAAGCGGACGCTGACGCAGATGCTGCCCGGCTACCGGCCTCATGCGGAGGTGGTGGATTGGGTGCATATGGAGCGTCACCGTGTGCGTGACCGTGCCCAGCCGCTCTCAGCGGCGGCTGGCGCTGCGGCGGTGGACGAAGCTAACCAGCCATCCGCGCCGAATCAGATTGTCGTGGCAATCTGATTCGATAGAGCTGTTTCATTTTTCCCCGTCTCGACTCACCCGGGGGGGCTGAGACCAAGAGCCCCGGATCGGGGCTCTTTTGTTTTCAGCCGGCGTCGCCTACTGAGCCCGCTTGAAGTCGAGGATGTTGTCCCCCGCCTTGGGTGCTTTGTCGTCGGGCGGCGAGAAGCTGAAAGCCTTCGGATCCCGTATCGATGTCATCTCGAACAGTGGGTTGATCCGTCCCAGCTTGGCGCCACCATCCCGTACCAGCGGAGCCCAGGCAAAGTTCGCAGTGAACTTGCTCGAGCGCGGCAGCAACGCGTCGAAGGGGATGGAAACGTAGATGCCCTTGTCGAAGCTGCCTTCGCCGAACTGTGCGGCGGACACGTTGGTCTTGGTGGCCCACGCGCCGATCGTCACGCCGTTGTCGAAGCGGCGGCTGATGTCGAGGGTGACGCCACGATCGCCCGCCAAGTATTGACCCGCACTGATCCTGGCCTGCACGCCGTTCCAGCCCGTGTCCCAATAGAGCGTGGCGTGGCCGGTGTTGACCTTGTAGTCGCGCAGGCCGAAGTCTTGCGCGAAGTCGCGCTGGCGTACGTGGTTGATGTCGATGCCGAAGGCGAACTTGCTGCGCCACGGGCGGTAGAGCCATTCGGCGCCCACGCCGGCAAACATCGACTCAAGGGCGCCGCCGTAGACGCTGTAGTACTGGTCTTCGTTCAGTCGGCCCACGTGGGTCAGCTGAAACACCGGCATCGTCAACCGCTTGGTCGTTGCGTACTCGCGTTGGTAGGTTCGCACGCGGGGAAGGTTGCTGGGCGCCGTGTAGGTGAACTTGTCGAAGTTGTCGATCAGGCGCCAGTTCAGTGCGGCGTTCACCCAGGTGCTCGGTGTGAAGCGGTACTCCGCAGTGGCTGAGACGCCGAGTTGGTAGAGCATGAAGGCATCGGGGCCGCCGAGGATCTGCGAGAAGCTCGGGGTCAGGCCGAAGGTGAGTCTTTCCGTGCGCCGTTCCCATGGCGTCATGGTCGGCGTCTCGCCGGGCGATGCTATGGCGGCGGTTGTTGCCTCGGTGGGTGTGCGCTGCGGCGATGCCGGCGCGTAGAGCCCGTCTTCGGTCCGGCCGCGCGGCGGGGCGTAGTCGCGCTGGTCCGTGGCGCGCAGTTCTGCGGGCGTCTGTGCTTGGTAGTGCGCCGTCACCCATTCGCTGCGATCGACGACCTGCGTGTGCAGTGCGAGTCCGCGTTCGTTGTAGTGAAGGATGAAGTGCTTGATCGACGCCGGTGCATCGCGATGCATGACGGCAATGACCTGCTGAACGCGTGCTTCGCGGTACACCGTGTGGCTTTCGGTGATCCAGACGTGCGCGCTGTCGCCTTGCGGCGCGATGCGCTGCACGGTCCATTCGGTGCGTGCCTGGATCTCCGCAGCAGTGGCGGCCCAGCCGGGGGGATTGGCCGGCGCCTCCGGCGTGAAGCGGGGCGGCGGCGGATCTGCGGGCTTGCTGGCCCGCATGCTCGCCATGTTGGTGGACAGGGTCAGGCCCACCATCACTTTGTTGCCGCGCTCCAGGCCGGCGGTAAACGCGACCCCGGGTGAGTAGCGATATTCCAGGCCGATGTTGAAAGGTGAGCGCTGAACCTGGTTGTTCTGCTGAGGCTCGTTCTTGTAGTTGTTGCCTTCGTACTCGAGCTTGACGGTCAGGGGATCCCAGGGGGTGCGCCATTCGACGCCGCCGAACAAGGAGGCTGGACCTCGGAAGAAGGCCTTGAAGTTCGCCTCACCGCCCGTTGCGGAACTCACCGTGCGCGTTCTGAAACGATTGCTCAGGGCCAGCAAGGGGTTGCGGATGTTGCCGCTGTTGCCCAGGTACCCCCAGCCGATGCCGAGGCTGAAGTCGAGATCGCCGTAGCGCTTGTTGGCGACCAGGTATTCGGCCGAAAAGAGGCCGGTACCGCCAAGGTCGCGAAAGCCCAATGCAACCTGAGGCACATACGCGGATTCGCGCAGCAGCCGCAGCTTCACGTCGATGCTCTTGTCCTTGTTGCTCTGGCCAGTGGTGCTGGCGGCATACGCGCGGTTGCTGATGGAGGTGTAGCGAAAGCCGGCCTCCATCCAGTCCAGCGGCTGGAACATCACGTTCAGTCGCGTATAGGGCGACACGTGGCTGATCGACGTACGGAAATCACCGGCCTCGCCCATGCGTGCCGTCGGCGTCTGAAGCAGGCCGGTTTCGCCCCAGTCGTTGCTGCTTGTGCGAGGCGCCTTGTATTGCGGGGCCGAGGCGTCGGGACGCACCGAGATGACGCTTTCCGGCGGAACTGACGGCGGAATGGCCGTATTGAGTGTTGCGGCCGGCTTGGCAGCCGCAAGCGCGGCAGTGGTGGTGCCCAGCGCTGCTGTCTGAGGCGAAGGGCCCTGTGTCGCCAGGAACTTGATGATGCCTTCCGATGCGTCGACCAGTTCGGCCATGCCGCGCGGCGCTGCCCAGATCCATGCACCGGGTGCCGGCTCATCGGAGGGGTGGCCGTTCCAGGGGGCGATGCCCACGCGGGACGTTCGGCCGTCGGGCTGCGCCACCCATGCCCAATCGTGAGTCGTGTTGGGGGCGCAGGCGATGACGTAGTCCCAGGCGGTCCGGCCGGCTTCGTGCGCCACGTGGCACAACTCGCCATTGGGGCGGACGACCGCGATGGTTTTCAATTGTGGAGAGGGCGCCACGAGCTGCTGGCTGGCCGACAGTACCGGGTCTTGATCCGGGTGTGCCTGCAGCCAGCGGGGGTCCACGATGCCCAGCGCCACGCGGCCAGTGACCGGCAGGTTCTGCAGCCACGTGATGAGCTTCAGCCGATCGAGTTGCTCGGAGCGCGGTGCGCGCTTGCTGGCCGCCTCGAGGCGCACGAGCAGGGTGTTCTTCAGGAACTGCTGGGCCAGTCGCTCCTGAGGTACGCGCCATGCCAGCCCGGGCGCTGCAGTGCCTTCTGGTTGACGCAGAAGCCAAGTGCTCAGTCGTTCGCCGGGTCGCACCTCGGCATCGCTTGCGGGTTCAACGGTCGCCGCGTTCTGCGACGGCTCCGCCGTGGCGCCAAGACTTGCCATCAACGCGCAGGCAAGGGCCGTTCGACGGGGCCAATGCGGGGGGCTGATGGCTCGCAGGAGGAGGGGGCTCATGTACCAG
>NZ_JBWKXQ010000035.1:0-58836 GCF_059423125.1 Variovorax sp. GW531-E2
CCCTCGAAGTCCTCCCCCGCGATCTTTCCGCCTACCGCGAGGGCAACGTCGGCATCGACTACGTGCACCGTTTCGAATCCGGCAAGCCCGGCCCGCACGTGCTGATCAATGCCCTGACGCACGGCAACGAGATCTGCGGCATGACCGCCGCCACGCACCTGCTCGACACCGGCGTGCGCCCGAAGATCGGCACGCTCACCGTCAGCTTTGCCAACGTGGCGGCCTACGAGTCCTTCAACGAGGCGCTGCCGTTCGACAGCCGTCAGCTGGTGCACAACCTCAACCGCGTGTGGTCGCCCGAGTGGCTCGACGGCAGCGAGGACAGCCCTGAGCTGCGCCGCGCCCGCGAGTTGCGCCCGGTGGTGAGCGCGGCCGACCACATCCTCGACATCCATTCCACGAGCCAGCCCGTGATCCCGTTCTGGGTGTACCCGGCCTTCGACCGCAACGCCGAGGCCGCCATGGCCATCGGCCGTCCGTCGGTGCACCTGGTGATGCCCGACGGCCTGGGCTCGGGCACGCCGCTGATCCAGCACGGCCAGCATGGCCGGGCCGACGGCAAGGGCGTGGCGCTGGTGGCCGAGTGCGGCCAGCATTTCCTGCGCTCGGCCTCCGAACTGGCCACCGCCATCTCGCTCGACTTCCTGGCGCACTTCGGCCTCATCGACAGGGACCCGGCCGTGCCCGCGCCTGGCGAGCAGCGTCGCTTCGAGCTGCTCCAGACGCATGTGATCAAGTCGGAAGACTTCGCCTTCGTGCGCCCGCTGATCGGCTTCGAGACCTTTGCCAAGGGCGAGCTGATCGCCACCAACGGCCCCGACGAAATCCGCGCGCCGTGCGACGACTGCACGATCTTCATGCCCGCGCAGCGCACGATCGTGGGGCGCGAGGCGGTGTACCTGACCAGGCCGCTCTGAGGCCGGCGTTCTTCTCTTCAGCAGATCAGCAGGTGCCGCGGTTTGTCCGCGGTGCTGTAGTCGGCATGCCAGTAGTGCGGGTCGTCGCAGAGGCTGAAAGCGGCGTCTGCGCTGGCGTGGCGGTCGCCGAAATGTTTGCCCATCGTCACGTGCACCGAGCCCAGGTCGGGCCAGTCGATGCCGACGCCATTGACGCGGTTGCCCGAGGCGACTTCGGCGGCGACGATTTTCTGCAGGACGGGGTGCAGGCGGGTGTTGAGCAAGGCGAGGGCTTCGCGGCGTTCGCTGGTGCGCGCGAACGAGGTGTCGAGGCAGGCTTCGGTGAACATCGGTGGATGGGCCATGGCTCGCTTCCCGGCTAGACCGTCGCAGATGTCTTCGACTTCGGGATCGTCCGGCCCTTGCACTTCGGGTAGTTGGCGCAGCCCCAGAAGCTGCCGTCGTTCTTGGACGAGCTTCTTTCGACCATCTTGGTGCCGCAACTCGCGCAGGTGGGCCGCCAGTATTCGCCTTCGTAGGCCACGGCCAGCAGTGCCGCCTGTTGTTCGGGCGTGCGCTGGCCGACGAGCCGGAGCAGGGCTGCGCCGTCTTGGGCGTGGATGCCGTTCGCCTTCGCAAATGCCGCCGCTTCCGCCGAGAAGGTCGAGCTCGTCACGTAGGTGCCGCTCTTCAATTGGCGCGAAGCCATCACGCCGAGGAACTCGCGCATCTCCTTCACGCCCACTGCTTTGCCTTGCCAATGCTTGCACTGGACGATGCGCGGCACGTCACTGTGCCTGGACTGAAGCCAGATATCGACGCCGCCGTCCGCGCCGTGCGATTGGCTGCGCGTGGTGAAGCCGGCTTGTGCGTAGAGCGCCTCGCACAAGGCCTCGAAGCGACGCCATTCGATGGCGTGGAGCACGGCGGGGCTCCACTGCGATTCCTGGCCCGCATGGGGTGTTGTCGATGGCGCGGGACGTGCGTGAGCGCGAGCTGCCGCGGACTCGATCTCCACGGGGGCAGCCTGACGGCGGACGACGTAGTGCAGGCCCAGCAGCACGGCCCCGATCGCCAGCGCGACCCAACCGGCAGGCCGGAGCGCAGGCCCGAGCGTGCCCACGATCGGCCCTTTCAGGAAGGCGGGAGCGACCACCAGCAGCAGGATGCCGACGAAGATCGCCATCCAGGCCTTGCCGGCCAGTTCCTGTCGCGCCCGCTCGCGTCGGCGCTCGGCTCGTGTCTGTTTTGCCATCGGTCGCTTGCCTCGCTCCTCGAAAGATCTCTTTATAAGCCGGGGCGGGCGCCCGGGTCTTCACCGTGCGACTGCGGTGTTCTGCGCGTCGCGAAGCGCGTTGTCTGCGGCTTGCCGCGCTTGCGAACTGCTGGACTCGTGGGCACGGGACTCTGCCGGTGTTTCGGGTGGCTTGTTGATCTCCTTGACCAGGTCGGCCAGGTGCGTGTCGTCGTCTCCCCCGCACTGCTCGGATGGCCACCTCAGACGGGCGCCGTCGAAGTGCCAGCCGGCCGTGCCGCCCGTGGCGGCTTTTGTGCGCAGCCAGAGCTGTTCCCAGCGCGGAAATGCCGCGGGGTCGCCGCGCCGGTGCAAGTCCTGCAGCATGTCGTAAAGGGCCACCTGCGTTTCGCGCTGAGCAGGCTGCGTCGAAACGAGGATCTCGGCCACCTCGAAAAGTCGCGGCGTCGAGATGAAGTAGCGATTTCCCTGGCGGGTGCGCTGCGTATCCGGCCCCTCGGGCATGAGATAGCCTGAGCCGCCGGTCCCGCTCTCGGAACCAAGGATGCAGAGCGCTTCGGCCGGCGTAAAGCGCCGGAGATCGTCAAGGGCCGCTGCTGTGGCCTTTCGATCCCCGCGTGCCACGACTTGGCTGAACTGCCGGAATTCTTTGTACGAAGCGTTCCAATCCGCTCGATCAGCGGTTTTGACGATGTCGTAGGCGACGAACACCAGCACGACGCCGGCAGCGAAGCCCCCAAAGCTCGCGCCGAGAGTCTTGGTCGCACCGCCTGCGGCCACGATCGCCACGAGGATCATCAGCAAGGCCACCCCGATCGCATAGGGCAAGAGGTACACGAACCACAACGGCAACAGGTTCAGGCCAATGACGCACAGGGCCGAGAGCACAGGGACGACGGAAAGCCAGATGAGGAAGGATTTCGTCCGGACGGTCATGCGCCGCGATCCCCGAGGCTCGTGAGGGCTCGTTCCCACGCGCGCAACTCAACTGGCAACGAACAACGCCGGGTCCACCATCGTCCGGTTCAGCATCACCCCCCAATGCAGGTGCGGCCCGGTCACCCGTCCCGTCGCGCCCACCGCGGCCAACGGCTCGCCGGCCTTGAGCACATCGCCCACTTTCACGTCCCAGCGGCTCAGGTGGCAGTACATCGTCAGCAGGCCGCCGCCGTGGTCGACCCAGACGGTGCCGCCGTTGAAGAAGTAGTCGCCGGTGTCGATCACCTTGCCGGCCAGCGGCGCGCGCACGGGCGTGCCGGTGCCGGCTGCGATGTCCATGCCGCTGTGCGGATTGCGCGACTGGCCGTTGAACACGCGGCGCAGGCCGAAGGAACTGGAGCGGCGGCCCGGCACGGGCACGCGCATCTGCAGCGCGGCGTCGGGGCGCAGGTCGGAGAGCGTGGCCATCACGCCGGTCAGGTGATCGCGCTCCTTGGTGTAGCGAGCCTCGTCCTCGGGCGACAGGTCGACCGTGCGCGGCGCCACTGTCAGGCGTTGTTCGCGGTACTGCTTTGGGGCGACGGTGTAGGCGATCTGGCGCTCGGGCTTGTTGCCCTCGGCGCGCACGCTGATGCTGGCTTCGCCGGGTGGGGTGGCGAGCGGAATGCCGACCAGCGCGGTCCATTCGATCGGATCGCCGAGCACCAGCACCGGCACATCACCGGCGAAGGCCTTGGGGCGCGTGGCCGCGGGGCCGAGCGACAGGCGGGCGACGCCGCCCGGCACCAGCAAGGCGCGCGGCCAGACATCGGGCGCCTGCGGCTTGTTGGTTTTCTTGGCCGGGGCCGCGGCACCGGCGGGCAGCGCGAGCAAGCCGAGGGCGCCGAGCACGGCGCTGCGACGGTTCAATGCGGCAGAGGAGGGGAGGTCGGAGAAAGGAAGGTTCATGTGCATGGACAGGATTCGAATAAGGGGTTGAGGGGGCGGCGGTTCAGCCGCCGCTTTGTTCCCGCCAGGTTCCGGGCGCGAGCCCGTCGAGCGTGTAAGGCCCGATGGCGGCGCGGATGAGGCGCAGCGTCGGCAGCCCCACGGCCGCCGTCATGCGCCGCACCTGGCGGTTGCGGCCTTCGCTGATCGCCAGCTCCAGCCACGCGGTGGGAATGAGCTTGCGCTCGCGGATGGGGGGCTCGCGGTGCCACACGTCGGGCGGCGGATCGAGCCGGCGCGCCCGTGCGGGGCGCGTGGGGCCGTCGTTGAGCTGCACGCCGTTGCGCAGCGCCGCCAGCGCTTCGTCGGTCGGCACGCCCTCGACCTGCACCCAGTAGGTTTTCTCCATCTTGAAGCGCGGATCGGCGATGCGCGCCTGGAGCTTGCCGTCGTCGGTGAGCAGCAGCAGGCCCTCGCTGTCGGCATCGAGCCGTCCGGCGACGTAGACACCGGGCAGGTCGATGAAGTCCTTCAGCCCGCGCCAGCGGCCCTCGGGCGTGAACTGGCTGAGGACGCCGTAGGGTTTGTTGAAGCGGATGAGGCGAGAAGAAGGGCTCGTAGCGTTCATGAACCGACAGGATAGCCGGGGTCTGTCGACGCTCGGCGCAAGAAAAAAGCCGGAGCCCTGACGGCCCCGGCTTTGCGGGAGAGAGATAGACTGGGCTTACTTGGCCCAGCTGTCCCGCATCCCCGCCGCGCGGTTGAACACCACCTGTCCGCCGGCGGCGGCGCCCTTCGTGTCGCGCACGAAGTAGCCATGCCGTTCGAACTGGATGCCCACGCCGGGTTCGGCCTTCGCCAGCGACGGCTCGACGAAGGCCGTGCACACCTCCAGGCTGTGCTTGTTCAGTTCGTCCAGCAGCTCGCCGCTGCCGGGGTTGGCTTCGGCGAACAGGCGCTCGTACAACCGCACCTCGGCCTGCACGGCATCCGCAGCAGCCACCCAGGTGATGTTGCCCTTGACCTTGATCGCGTCCGCGCCGGGCGTGCCGCTCTTGGTGTCGGGCACCAGCGTGGCCTGAACTTCGAGGAGCTTGCCGTCGGCGTCGCGCGTGGCGCCGGTGCATTCGATGACGTGGCCGTACTTCAGGCGCACCTTGTTGCCGGGGAACAGGCGGAAGAAGCCCTTGGGCTGCACGTCTTCGTAGTCGGTGCGCTCGATCCAGACTTCGCGGCCGAGCTTGAACTCGCGCTTGCCCATCTCGGGGTGGTGCGGGTGCACGGGGGCGGAGCAGTCGTCGAGCACATCGACGCCGCCCATCAGCTCACCCCAGTTGGTGATGACGAGCTTCACCGGGTCGAGCACGGCCATGGCGCGCGGCGCGATGGGGTCGAGGGTGTCGCGCAGCGCGGCCTCCAGGCTGGCGTACTCGATCCAGCCGCCCGACTTGGTGGTGCCGCTGCGTTCGCAGAACAGCTGCAGCGCGGCGGGCGTGTAGCCGCGGCGGCGCAGGCCGGCGATGGTGGGCATGCGGGGGTCGTCCCAGCCGTCGACG
This sequence comes from Variovorax sp. GW531-E2, assembly GCF_059423125.1. Classification (NCBI taxonomy): domain Bacteria; kingdom Pseudomonadati; phylum Pseudomonadota; class Betaproteobacteria; order Burkholderiales; family Comamonadaceae; genus Variovorax; species Variovorax sp. GW531-E2. The sequence continues at coordinate 5,574 of NZ_JBWKXQ010000035.1, forward strand.
TGCTTTTCCTCGACCAGCTGGCGCAGCTTGCGCTTGCTGGTCATCACGTGGGTGACGTTCAGGCGGGCGAACTCGTACTGGCGCGGGTGCGGGCTGGCGACGAGGCCGCCTTCGGCCAGGCGGTCGAGCAGCCAGTCGTAGAAGGGGCGCTGGTCTTCGAATTCGAGCGTGCAGATGGAGTGGGTGATCTGCTCCAGCGCGTCTTCGATGGGGTGCGCGTAGGTGTACATCGGGTAGATGCACCACTTGTCGCCCGTGTTGTGGTGGGTGGCCCGGCGGATGCGGTACAGCGCGGGGTCGCGCATGTTGATGTTGGGGCTCGCCATGTCGATCTTGGCGCGCAGGATGGCGGCGCCGTCGGCGAGCTTGCCGTCGCGCATCTCGCGAAAGCGCGCCAGGTTTTCGTCGGGCGTGCGGCTGCGAAAGCGGCTGTCGGTGCCGGGCGTGTTGAAGTCGCCGCGGTTGGCGCGCATCTCGTCGGGCGTCTGCTCGTCGACATACGCCAGGCCGGCGCGGATCAGGTACTCGGCGGCTTCGTACATGAAGTCGAAGTAGTTGCTGGCGAAGTACTCGTGCTCCTGAATCGTGCCGGGCGCGCTGGGGCGGTCGGCCAGGTAGGTTTCGTAGCCGAGCCACTTCACGGCGTCGCGGATGGAATCGACGTACTCCTGCTCTTCCTTCTCGGGGTTGGTGTCGTCGAAGCGCAGGTGGCACACGCCGCCGTATTCCTTGGCCAGCTCGAAATTCAGCCAGATGCTCTTGGCGTGGCCGATGTGCAGGTAGCCGTTGGGCTCGGGCGGAAAGCGCATGCGGACCTTGGCGGGGTCGGGCATGCCCTGGGCGTGGTGGGCGGCGTCGCCCGGGGAACCGCCCCAGGTGCGGCCTGCGTAGGCACCCTGTGCGAGGTCGTTCTCGATCACGTGGCGCAGGAAATTGCTCGGTGCAGCGGTCGTTTTGGTGCCGCTTTTGTCGGTCGGGGAGGTCATCGCGTCATTCTAGAGGGGGGCCTGTCGGGGTTACTTTTGGCAACGCTCTTCACAATGCAGCGTCCACCCGCTTTGCAATTGCAGCGTTCAATACGGACATGGGGCGCACAACGCCCCCCAACAAGGAGTCCCACATCATGAGCGTCACACGTTCTACCCTCTTCAAATGGGCCGCCGCCGGTGCGGTGGCCTTCGGTGCGCTGTTTGCCGCCACCTCGGCCAGCGCCCGCGGCGACGTGAGCTGGTCGATCGGCGTCGGCGTGCCCGGCGTGGCGGTCGGCGTGGGCGGTCCCGCCTACTACCCGGCCCCGGTCTATGCGCCGCCGGCCCCGGTGTATTACGCACCGCCGCCCCCGGTCTACTACCGCCCGCCGCCGCCGGTGTACTACCGCCCGGCGCCGGTCTACTACGCGCCGCCGCCGGCCTATTACGGCCCGCGCTACTACGGTCGTGGTTATCACCGTGGTCATGGCCACGGACACGGCCACTGGCGCTGATTTACAACGCCATTCGTGACTGAATGAAAAAGCCGGCCCCGAAAAGGCCGGCTTTTTGCTGCGCGCCCGGCGCCTGGATTTCACATGGCGCGAAACAGGTGGGCGTAGAGCCGGCTGACCGGGATCTTCTCGGCCCGCCCGCGCAGCGCAAGGTGCAGCTTGCCGGCCTCGTCGCGGTGCACCGCCTCGATGGCCGCGCTGCGCACCACCACCGCCCGGTGCACCTGCCAGAAGGTGTCGGCATCGAGCTGGGGCAGCAGCTGCTTCAGGGGCGTGCGGATCAGGTATTCCTGCGTGGCGGTGAGCACGCGCAGGTACTTGTCGGCGGCCTCGAAATACAGCACCTCGTCGATCGGCACCATGCGCACGGTGGCGCCGCCCGCATCGCTGGCGGCGATCATGCGCAGCGGCGCTGAAGAGGACGATGCCGACGGCGCACCGCCGGCGGCGCCCAGCACCTGGCGCCACTGGGCGAGGGTGCGCTCCAGCGCTTCGTCGGCCGGGATGGGCGGCGTCATCGATGGTGCGGCCGCCGCCAGCGCCTGCCGCAGCCGCGCCACGGTCTTGCGCAGGCGCTCGGGCTGCACGGGCTTGAGCACGTAGTCGATGGCCTCGGCCTCGAAGGCGCGCGCGGCGTATTCGTCGTAGGCGGTGACGAACACCAGCTGCGGCATCGGCGCCTCGTCGGTGGGCCAGCTGTCGGCCAGCTCGGCGGCGGCGCCCAGGCCGTCCAGGCCGGGCATGCGGATGTCGAAGAACAGCACCTGCGGCAGCAGCCTCAGCGCCTCGCGCACGGCGCTGCGGCCGTCGCGGGCGGTGGCGACCACGCGCAGCTCGGGCCAGGCGGCGGCCAGTTCGGCCTGCAGGGCCTGGGCCAGCAGGGGTTCGTCTTCGGCGATGAGGGCGGTGAGGGGCATCGTCTTCTTGTTGTCGTGGGGCCTGTTCAGGCGGGCAGGGGGAGGTTCAGGGTGACGCGCGTTCCGCCGCCCGTGGGCGCGGGGGCCAGGCTCAGGCGGCCTTGCTCACCGTACACGGTGGCCAACCGCTCGCGCACCTGTTCGAGCCCGAAGCCGCCACCTTCCGACGGCTGCGGTGCCGCATCGAGCCCGACACCGGTGTCGCTCACCTCGATGACCAGTTCGCCCGCCTCGCGGCGCGCGCGCACGGCGATCTCGCCGCCTTCGACCTGGGGCTCGAGGCCGTGGCGGATGCTGTTCTCGACCAGCGGCTGCAGCAGCAGCGGCGGCACGGGCGTGTCGCGCAGGTCGTCGGGCAGGTCGAGCGTGTAGCGCAGGCGCTCGCCCATGCGCACCGACATCAGTTCGAGGTAGTCGCCCAGCCGGTCGAACTCGGCCGACAGCGGATGCGACAGCGCGCGCGAGCCGCTGAGCGTCATGCGCAGGTAACTGTTGAGCCGGTCGAGCATCGCCACGGCGCGCGGCGGATCGACGGTGATCAGCACGCGCAGGTTGGCCAGCGTGTTGAACAGCATGTGCGGCTCGAGCTGGGTTTCGAGCAGCTTGAGGCGGGCGTCCGTGGCGTCTCGCTGCGCCAGGTCGAGCTGGCGCTGCATGTGCTTGCTGCGCCCGAGGCTGTAGAAGAAGTAGCACATGCCGATGGTGGCTGCCAGCGTGATGACGATGGTGGAGACCATCCGGTGCCGGGCGAAGCCGGTGAAGTCGAACAGCGGTCGGCCGACCCAGGCGTCCCCGATGGCGCCGCCGCCGAGGAAGCCCAGCGTGACACCGAAGGCCACCAGCACGAAGCCCCAGGGGCCGTGCGGCCAGAGCACGTTCTGGTGGCCGCTGATGAACAGGCGCCCGGTGTCGATGACCAGCCAGCTGATCGTTCCGATCGACAGCGAATACACCATCTGCGAACTCCAGCTGCCCATGCCCGAGACGGTCAGCGCCGCGGCGATGACGCAGCAGAAGGCGGCCGTGATCAGGCCGTGCCGCAGGATGTCCCGCAGGTTCTCGGCGCGAAAGCGCGACGGGCGTGGCGTGTCGTCCGCCGTGGCCGTCACCGGCGGTCCCCGCCACCTAGCGCGCGGCGCTCACGTTCCAGCAGCTGGTCGTACAGGCCGCCGCCGGGCGCGATGAGCCAGACCACGGCGCCGTGGATCAGCAGGCCCAGGCCCCAGCCCATGAGCGGGTACACGGCCCAGTTGTGGCCGCGCGAGGCGGCAAGCCCCACCAGCCCGACGTTGACGACCACGTAGACGAAGGCATGGATGAACCAGCCCATCTTGGCGCCGGCGCGGCGGCGGGCGCGCCGTTCGATGTCGGCGGACGAAGAAGAGGAGGAGGAAGAAGAGGAAGAGGACATGGGGGTCATGACAGCTCCTTGAAAGAGACAGGTGAAAGGGGAACGAAGTCGCTGGCGGCCGGTGCCGGCATCGACGGTGAAGGTGGCAGGGCCGCGCGCTGGCGCAGCTCCTCGGTGGTCTCGCCCGGCCCGTCCGGCCGCCAGCCCGGCGGCTTCACGAGGTAGCCGACGAAGGCGCGCAGCGAACGCGCCGAGCGCAGGTCGCGCCACAGGTCGCGCCACTGGCTGAACTCGATCTCGAGCAGGTTGTACGAGGTGATCGGCTTCACGAGCCCGTAGCGGCAGGGCAGGTCGGCGCGCTCGGGGATGTAGGTGCCGAACAGGCGGTCGAACACGATCAGCACGCCGCCGTAATTGCCGTCCAGGTACTCCAGGTTCGAGGCGTGGTGCACGCGGTGGGCCGAGGGCGTGTTCAGCACCCATTCGAGCGGGCCGAGCTTCGGAATCCAGGTCGCGTGAATCCAGAACTGGTAGAGCAGGTTCAGCGTGAGCATCAGCAGGATGATCCGCGGCGGCATGCCCAACAGCGGCGCCAGCAGGAAGAAGGCCAGCGTGCCGGTGAGCCGGCCGGTCCAGCCGAAGCGGTAGGCGGCCGACAGGTTCAGCTGGTTCGGCGAGTGGTGCACGGCGTGGGTGCACCAGAACCAGCGCACGCGGTGCGCGGCGCGGTGGTACCAGTAGTAGCAGAACTCCTGGCCGACGAAGCAGGCGAGCCAGCCGGTCCAGTGGTCCATCGGCAGCGTGAAGAGCCGGTGGGCGTAGAGCCAGTCCATGGCGCCGACCCAGAAGGCCAGCGGCAGCAGCCAGCGCAGCGGGTATTCGCGCACCAGGAAGTCGAACACCGAGATGCCCGCCGCCTTCCAGTCGTAGCTGCGCCAGCCGTTGCGCCACGACAGCACCAGCGCTTCGGCCAGCGAGGCAAGCAGCACCACCGAGATGGAAATCTTGAGGATCAACACGAGCACGGTCATGGCGGTTCCTGGCGGCGAAGGGCGGGCGGGGCGTCGGAATCTTAGGCCGCGCGGGCGCTGCTGACCATCGCGCCCGACGCGGCGGCCAGGCGCCACAGGCGCGCGGCGCGGGCCGCGAAGATGCCGCTGAAGGCGCCGTACAGCGCCGGCACGCCCAGGGCGAAGGCGGCCTGGTGGCGCAGCTCCGGATGCAGGGCCAGCGACACGCCCACCACGTACTTGGTGAGGAAGATGCCCATCATGAGCATCAGCGGCACGGCGGTGCCGGCCACCTGGAACTGGCGCGCCGTGGCGTCGTAGCGCGTGGTCGCCGGCAGCGGACGGCGCAGCACCAGCACCATGAGCAGCAGCGCGGCCACGGCCCAGCCGAGCAGGGCGCCGGCCGACTCGCCGGACACCGACACCACGCCCCAGAACGACAGGCCGGCCATGGCGACCGGCATCACCAGCACGCGGTTCAGGCCGATGCGGTTGGCCACCAGCTGCCGGCCGCCGAGCCAGGCCAGCAGGACGAACACGGCGAACACCCACTTCGGGGTGTGAAGAAGGATTTGCATCAGCATGAGAGGCTCCGTTCGGTTGGAAGAAGACAAAGGGGGCAGGGAATCGATGGAGCGGACTGTGCCGATGCCGCCCGGCCCCCGCCACGGCCATGCGACGAAATGCGGGTGGGCGGCGTGAAGTGCGGGTCGCCGGCGCGAATGGCGGGCGCGGGATGGCGGGGTCGCCGCGCAAACGGAAGCTTTACCGTCGCTTTACGGCACGGAAAACTTGGGGAGTGATATTTCGCGCTGTACTCTAGGCCGCCTCCCTTCAGGCCGCCTTTTCGCACCCCTTCGCACGCACCGCCCATGGATTCCCAAACGCCCCCCGAGCCCCTGCCACCCGTCGTGTCGCCGACCCATCCTCCGGCGCGCCGGCGCCGCTGGGTCGGGAGCCTGCTGGCCCTGCTTCTGTTGGTGGCCCTCGGGGGCGGTGCCTGGTATCTGGTGCAGCGTTCCAAATCACCGGCGCCCGGCGCGGGTGGACCGGGCGCCGGTGCGGGCCGGCCCGGCGGCGGTGGGCCTGGTGGGCGCGCGGGTGGCGGAGGCCCGGCCTCCAGCACCGTCGGCACCGCCGTCGCGCGGCAGGCCGACATCCCGGTGCAGCTCGAAGCGCTGGGCACGGTCACGCCGCTGGCCAACGTGACGGTGCAGCCGCAGGTGTCGGGCGTGCTCACGGCCGTGCTGTTCAAGGAAGGCCAGATGGTCAAGAAGGGCGACGTGCTCGCCACCATCGACCCGCAGCCCTTCGAGAACGCGCTGGCGCAGGCCGCCGGTGCCCGCCAGCGCGACGAGGCCCAGCTGGCCGCGGCGCGCGTCACGCTGCAGCGCTACCAGACGCTGCTCGGGCAGGACTCCATCGCCCGCCAGGACGTCGACACCCAGGCCGCGCTGGTCAAGCAGCTCGAAGGCACCGTGGCCATCGACCGCGCCAACGAGAACACCGCCAAGCTCAACCTGGCCTGGAGCCGCATCACGGCGCCGGTGAGCGGGCGCATCGGCCTGCGGCCGGTGGACGCGGGCAACTACATCTCGACCGGCAGCACCGGCGGCGTGGCCACCATCACGCAGATCGCGCCCATCGACGTCGAGTTCGCCATTCCGCAGGACCGCGTGCCCGAGGTGCAGGAGCGGCTGGGCCAGGGCGCCACGCTCGCCACCACCGCCTTCGACCGCACGCGCACGCGCCGTCTGGCCGACGGCAGCTTCTCCACGCTCGACAACATGGTCGACACGCAGACCGGCACCGTGAAGGCCAAGGCGCGCTTCACCAACGCCGACGGCGCGCTGTTCCCGAACCAGTTCGTCAACCTGCGGCTGCTGCTGCGCACCGTGAGCAGCGCGGTGGTGGTGCCGGTCACGGCGCTGCGCCACGGCCCGAACGGCGACTACGTGTACGTGGTGACGGCCGAGAACACGGCCTCGCAGCGGCCGGTGACGCGCGGCGAATCGAGCGTCGATTTCGCCTCCATCACCAAGGGCCTGCAGCCCGGCGAAACCGTGGTCACCGAAGGCGGCGACCGCCTGAAGGACGGCGCGCGCGTGCAGACCACGGTCGACCGGCCGGCCGGTGCGGCCTCGGGCGCGGCAGCGCCGGGCGGACGGCGTGGCGGACGTCGGCAGGAAGGTGGCGGTGGTGCGCAGGGCGGCGGTGCTCGTCCCGCCGAAGCGGCGGCACCGGCTTCGCCATCGCAGGCACCGGCTGCACCTGCCGCCGGAACGGCTGCGCCGGCTGCAGCGCCGGCGGCCACAACGCCTGCACCTGCGGCAGCCCCTGCACCCGCAGCCACGCCCGCCAAGCTCCCCACCCCCGAGCAGCGCCAGCGCATGCTCGACGCGGCCAAGGACGACCCCGAGCAACTCGAACGCCGCAAGCGTTTCCTCGAAGCCCTCGACCGCGGCGAGCCCGCCGCGCTGGAGCGCTGGCAGCGCATGGCCGAGCGCGGTGGCGCCGGTGGCGGCGGCGAACGCGGCGGTGAGGGACGGCGCAGCCCATGAGCCCCTCGCGCCCGTTCATCCTGCGGCCGGTCGCCACCTCGCTGCTGATGCTGGCCATCGTGCTGGCCGGCCTGGTGGCGTTCCGCTTCCTGCCGCTGGCGGCGCTGCCGCAGGTCGACTACCCGACCATCCAGGTCCAGACGCTCTACCCCGGGGCCAGCCCCGAGGTCATGAGCAACACCGTCACCGCGCCGCTGGAGCGCCAGTTCGGCCAGATGTCGGGCCTGGACCGCATGAGCTCGACCAGCGCGGCGGGCGTGTCGATCATCACGCTGCAGTTCTCGCTGGGCCAGACGCTCGACGTCGCCGAGCAGGAAGTGCAGGCCGCGATCAACGCCGGCGGCTCGCTGCTGCCGGCCGACCTGCCGGCGCCGCCGGTGTACGCCAAGGTCAACCCGGCCGACGCGCCGGTGCTCACGCTGGCCATCACCTCCGACACGCTGCCGCTCACCGAGGTGCAGAACCTCGTGAACACCCGGCTCGCGCAGAAGATCAGCCAGGTCTCGGGCGTGGGCCTCGTGTCGCTCAGCGGCGGGCAGCGCCCGGCCGTGCGCATCCAGGCCAACACGCAGGCGCTGGCGGCCAACGGCATCGGGCTGGATTCGCTGCGCACGGCCATCAGCGCGGCCAACTCCAACGGCGCCAAGGGCAGCTTCGACGGCCCCAAGCGCGCCTACACGATCAACTCGAACGACCAGCTGCTCACGGTCGACGACTACAAGAACCTCATCGTCAGCTACAAGAACGGCGCGCCGATCCGCATGGTCGACGTGGCGCGCGTGGTCAACAGCGCCGAGAACACGCAGCTGGGCGCCTGGGCCGGGCGCAAGGTCGACGGGCAGGTGCAGCTCACGCCGGCCATCATCCTGAACGTGCAGCGCCAGCCCGGCGCCAACGTGATCGCCACCGTCAACGCCATCAAGAAGCAGCTGCCCGAGCTGCAGGCCGGCATGCCCGCGGGCCTGCAGGTCGAGGTGCTGAGCGACCGCACCGCCGGCATCCGCTCGTCGGTGCAGCACGTCGAGATGGAACTGGTGCTGGCCGTGGTGCTCGTGGTGCTGGTGATCTTCGCCTTCCTGGGCAGCCTGCGCGCCACCGTCATCGCCAGCATCGCCGTGCCGATCTCGCTGATCGGCAGCTTTGGCCTGATGTACCTGCTGGGCTACAGCCTGAACAACCTGAGCCTGATGGCGCTGACCATCGCCACCGGCTTCGTGGTGGACGACGCGATCGTCATGATCGAGAACATCGCGCGCTACATCGAGGAGGGCGAGAAGCCGTTGCAGGCTGCGTTCAAGGGCGCCGCGCAGATCGGCTTCACGATCATCTCGCTGACCGTGTCGCTCATCGCCGTGCTCATCCCGCTGCTCTTCATGGGCGACGTGGTGGGCCGCCTGTTCCGCGAGTTCGCGGTGACGCTGGCGATCACCATCCTGATCTCGGGCGTGGTGTCGCTCACGCTGGTGCCGATGATGTCGGCGCGCTGGCTCAAGCACGAGCCGAAGAAAGATGCGTCGGGCACCGGCTTCGGCGCGCGCGCCCAGCGTTTCTTCGACGGCGTGATGGTGCGCTACGACCGCTCGCTGCACTGGGTGATCGCGCACCAGCCGCTCACGCTGCTGGTGGCGCTGCTCACCCTGGTGCTGACCGTGGTGCTGTACCTCACGATCCCCAAGGGTTTGTTCCCCACGCAGGACACTGGCCAGCTTCAGGCCCGCGTGCAGGCCGCACAAGACGTGTCCTTCGACCGCATGGCGCAGCTGCAGCAGCAGGCCGCACGCGCCATTCTTGAAGACCATGACGTCGAGAATCTGAGTTCCTTCGTCGGCGTGGACGCGGCCAACAACACCATGCTGCACACCGGCAGCATGCTCATCAACCTGACCCGCAGCCACGACAACCAGCAGGAGGTGATGGAGCGCCTGCGCGATCGTGTGCGGCAGGTGGCCGGCCTCACGCTGTACCTGCAGCCCACGCAGGACCTGACCATCGACGCCGAGACCGGGCCGACCGAGTACCGCGTGTCGCTCGAAGGCGTGAACAGCGCGCTGGTCACCGAGTGGATGCAGAAGCTGGTGGCGAAGCTGCAGGAATCGGACAAGGTGCGCAACGTGAGCAGCGATGCCGGGGCGCAGGGGCTGGCGGCGTATGTGAACGTGAATCGCGACACGGCGTCGCGGCTGTCGATCACTGCGAGTTCGGTGGATGACGCGCTGTACAGCGCCTTCGGGCAGCGCATCGTGTCGACGATCTTCACCGAGACGAACCAGTACCGCGTGATCCTGGAAGCGCAGCCCGGGATGGTGAACACGCCGCAGACGCTGGGGCAGTTGAACCTCATTGCGGGGTCTGGCACGGCGACGCCGCTGTCGGCGTTTGCGGAGATCAGCGAGCAGCAGGCGCCGTTGCAGATCACGCACGTGGCGCAGTACCCGGCGAGTACGTTGAACTTCGATACGGCGCCGGGGGTGTCGCTCGGTGGATCGGTTGCCGCGATTCGCGCGGCGGCGAAAGAGATCGGGTTGCCGAGCAGTGTGACGATGACTTTTCTGGGGGCTTCTGGGGCCTATGAGAAGTCGTTGTCGAATCAGCTGTGGTTGATTCTGGCGGCGGTGGTTTGTGTGTACATCGTGCTGGGGGTGCTGTACGAGAGCTATGTGCATCCGTTGACGATCTTGTCTACGTTGCCTTCTGCTGGGGTTGGGGCTTTGTTGGCCTTGATGCTGACTGGCAATGACCTGGGGGTGATCGGGATCATCGGGATCATCCTGCTGATCGGCATCGTGAAGAAGAACGCGATCATGATGATCGACTTTGCTATTGATGCTGAGAGGACGCAGGGGAAGTCGGCCCGTGAGGCGATTCATCAGGCTGCGTTGTTGCGGTTTCGGCCGATCTTGATGACTACGTTGGCTGCGCTGTTTGCTGCTGTTCCCTTGATGTTCAGTTTTGGGGACGGGGCTGAGTTGAGGCGTCCTCTCGGGTTGGCGATCTTTGGGGGGTTGATCGTTAGTCAGATGCTGACTTTGTTTACTACGCCGGTTATTTATCTGGCGTTTGATCGGTTGGGTGGGGGGAGTGCTCGGGCTTCTTCTTCGGAGCTTGAGGAGGAGGCGGCTTGATCTGTCTGTACTCCTGCTGCTTGTTTGCTTTCCGAGGCCGGGAGTTCCGCCCGGCGGCGGACTTACTTTCTTTTGCTTCGCCAAAAGAAAGTAAGCAAAGAAAAGGCGACCCCACTGTCTGCGACCCCTGCGCTTCGCTACGGGGCAACCTGCGGTGCTCACGTTTCGCGGGGTCTCGCAGAACTCGCTTCGCTCAAACAGCTGCGAGCCCTGATCCGCGAAACGCTCCGCTCCTCGGCGCAGCCAGAGGGGCTTTGATACCGGGCGGGCCATCGCTTCGCTCGGCCCTGCAGTACCAACAGCCGAATCCAATGCGCATGCGCGCGGCTTCGCCTGCGCGCGGTTCCTTGCCAACAGCAAGGGCAACGCAAACGCCAACGGCAACACAAGCGCCATCGCTCGCGCCCGCGCACGCGCACGCGTACCAACCAATCCCAGCCGCAGCAGGCGCAAAGCGCCTGCTGCGGCCCACTGGCCGAGCGAAGCGATGGCCCGTAGGTATCCCAACCCCTTCTGTATGCGCCGAGGAGCGCAGCGTTTCGCGGATCAGGGCTCGCCCTTGTTTGAGCGAAGCGAGTTTGGGCGAGACCCCGCGAAACGCGAGCACCGCAGGTTGCCCGAAGCGAAGCGTAGGGACGCAGACAGCAGGGTCGCCTTTCTTTTGCCTACGTTTCTTTGGCGAAGCAAAGAAAAGTAGGTCGCCTGCCGGGGCGAGACCCGGCCTCGGAACCCAAAAGAAGGCACTGCGATGAACCTGTCGCGCCCCTTCGTCCGCCGCCCCATAGGCACAGTCCTCCTGACCATAGGCATCGCCCTGGCAGGAATTGCAGCGTTCTTCGTCCTCCCAGTCTCCCCCCTCCCTCAGGTCGACTACCCAGTCATCTCAGTAAGAGCCTCGATCCCAGGAGCCAGCCCAGAGACGATGGCCACCAGCGTCGCGACCCCGCTGGAAAGACACCTGGGCACCATCGCAGGCGTCAACGAAATGACGTCCACCAGCTCCGTAGGCTCCTCCCGAGTCACCCTGCAATTCGACCTCAGCCGCAACATCGACGGCGCCGCCAGAGAAGTCCAGGCCGCCATCAACGCCAGCCGCGTAGACCTGCCAGCCACCTTAAGAAGCAACCCGACCTACCGCAAAGCCAATCCGGCCGCCTCCCCAGTCATCATCCTGGCCCTCACGTCCAAAACAAAGACCCCAGGCCAGATCTACGACGCCGTCTCCAACATCGTCAGCCAGCGCCTGTCTCAAGTAGACGGCGTAGGCGACGTGGAAATCGGCGGCGGCTCGCTCCCCGCGGTGCGCATCGAACTGCTCCCCTTCGCCCTCAACCGCTACGGCATCAGCACCGAAGACGTGCGCGCAGCGATCCAGGCGTCCAACGCCAACCGCCCCAAGGGCATGGTGCAAGGCGAAGGCCGCAAGCTGCAGATCTACACCCAGACCCCGGCACTGCGCGCAAGCGACTACGCCTCGATGGTCGTGGCCTGGCGCAACGGCGCGGCGGTGCGGCTGCGGGAGGTGGCCGACGTGATCGACGGCGTGGAAGACACGCGCACGCTGGGCCTGTTCAACGGCGAGCCGGCGATCATCGTGCTGATCACGCGCCAGCCCTCGGCCAACATCATCGAGACCGTCGACAACGTGCGCGCGCTGCTGCCCGAGCTGCAGGCCCAACTGCCGCCGGACGTGACGCTGCAGGTCGCCTCGGACAGCACCAACTCCATCCGCAGCTCGCTGCGCGAGGTGGAGATGACGCTGGTCATCGCGGTGCTGCTGGTGGTGCTGGTGGTCAGCCTGTTCCTGCGCAGCGTGCGCGCGACGGTGGTGCCGGCGGTGGCCACGGTGGTGGCGCTGCTGGGCACGTTCGGGGTGATGCACCTGCTGGGCTTCAGCCTCAACAACCTGAGCCTGATGGCGCTCACGGTGGCCACGGGCTTCGTGGTGGACGACGCGATCGTGGTGCTGGAGAACACCAGCCGACACATCGAATCGGGCATGTCGCGCATGAAGGCGGCGCTGCTCGGCGCGCAGGAGGTGGGCTTCACGGTGCTGTCGATCAGCGTGTCGCTGGTGGCGGTTTTCATTCCGCTGCTGTTCATGGGCGGGCAGGTGGGGCGGCTGTTCCGCGAGTTCGCGGTCACGCTGTCGGCGGCGGTGCTGATCTCGCTGGTCATCTCGCTCACCACCACGCCGATGATGTGCGCGTGGATGCTCAAGCCCGGCGGCGAGCACGGCAAGAACAAGCCGCAAGGCCGCTTCGGCCGCGCGGCGGCGCGCAGCTACGACTGGATGCTCAAGCGCTACGAGAGCGCACTCGACTGGGCGCTGGACAGCAAGGCGATCGTCATGGTCGTGCTGCTGGCGGTGGTGGGGCTCAATGTCTACCTGTTCAGCGCGGCGCCCAAGGGCTTCTTCCCGCAGCAGGACAGCGGCCAGCTCAACGGCGGCCTGCGCGCCGACCAGAGCATTTCGTCGCAGGCCATGGGCGCCAAGCTGCGCGAGGTGGTCGACATCATCCGCAAGGACGAGGCGGTCGACACCGTGGTGGGCTTCACGGGCGGCGGGCGCGCGGGTGGCGGCTTCATGTTCGTCAACCTGAAGCCGGCCAGCCAGCGCAAGGACAGCGGCCTGGCCGTGATCGCGCGGCTGCGCCCGCAGCTGGCGCAGGTGACGGGGCTGCGCGTGTTCCTCGGCCCGGTGCAGGACGTGCGCTCGGGCGGGCGCTCCAGCAACTCCACCTACCAGTACACGCTCAAGAGCGACAGCCTGTCCGACCTGCGCACCTGGGCCGTGAAGCTGGCCGACGAGATGAAGCTGCAGCCCACGCTGACGGACATCGACACCGACCAGGACCAGAACGGCGTGGAGACGGTGGCCAAGGTCGACCGCGACAGCGCACGGCGGCTGGGGCTCACCTCCACCGCCATCGACAACGCGCTGTACAACGCCTTCGGCCAGCGGCAGGTGGCCACCATCTACACCGAGCTCAACCAGTACCACGTGGTGATGGAATGGGCGCCGGGCTACACGCGCAGCCCGAACGCGCTGCGCGACGTGTACGTGCCGGCCACGAAGACCTCGGTGGTGGCGGGGCAGGCGGTGACCACGCAGGTGGCGGCCACGACGTCCACGGGCGGCACGACGACCTCCGCCAGCGCCGCCGCCGCGACGGTGCCGGTGTCGGCCAACGCCGGCTCGCGCAACGCCTCGACCGGCAACGTGCTGAGCAACACGGCCACCGCGCTGGTGCCGCTGTCGGCGGTGGCGAAGTTCGAGGAGCAGTCGGTGGCCACGTCGGTGAGCCATGAGGACGGCGAGCTCGCCACCACCATCTCGTTCAACCTGGCCGAGGGCGCCAACCTCGGCGATGCGCGAGAGGCCATCGCCAAGGCCGAGGCCAACATCGCCATGCCGACGAATGTGCGCGGCGCCTTTGCCGGCACCGCGCTGAGCGCGCAGCAGTCGCAGGGCCAGCAGGCGATGCTGATCGTGGCGGCGCTGGTGGTGATCTACATCGTGCTGGGCATCCTGTACGAGAGCCTGGTGCATCCGGTGACGGTGCTCTCGACCTTGCCTTCGGCCGGCGTGGGCGCGGTGCTGGCGCTCTTGATGTTCCGCATGGAGTTTTCCATCATTGCGCTGATCGGCGTGTTCCTGCTGATCGGCATCGTGAAGAAGAACGCCATTTTGATCATCGATTTCGCGCTGGAGGCCGAGCGCTCGCGCGGCCTGAGCCCGCTCGAGGCGGTGCGCGAGGCCTGCCTGCTGCGCTTCCGCCCGATCCTGATGACCACGCTGGCCGCCGCGCTCGGCGCGCTGCCGCTGGCCATCGGTTTCGGCGAGGGCGCCGAGCTGCGCCGGCCGTTGGGCGTGGCGATCATCGGCGGGCTCATCGCGAGCCAGTTGCTGACGCTGCTCACCACGCCGGTGGTTTACCTGCTGCTGGACAAGCTGCGCCGCCGCGGCAAGAACGAACACGCGCTGAGCCGCGCCCCGGCCGTCTGAGACCCATGACCATGAATGCCTCCCTTTCTTCTATCGGCCCTTCACGCCGTTTCTTCGCGCTGAGCACGCTCGCGCTGGCCGCCGTGCTCGCCGGCTGCGCCGTGGGCCCGGCCTACAAGGTGCCCGAGTCGGCGGCATCGGCCGGCTGGAAGGAACAGCCCGCCGCCGACGGTTGGCTGCCCGCCGCGCCGGCCGACGCGCTCGACCGCGGCGAGTGGTGGAAGCTCTTCGGCGACGCCACGCTCGACGAACTCGCGGCGCGCGTGCAGGTGTCGAACCAGAACATCGCCGCCGCCGTCGCCAGCTACACGCAGGCCCAGGCGCTGGTGCGCGAGCAGCGCGCGGGGCTGTTCCCGTCGGTGTCCTTCGACGGCAGCGGCAAGCGCTCGGGCACGGTGGGCGGCAACGCCTCGGCCAGCCCGTCGAACACCTTCGGCGCCACGCTGGGCGCGAGCTGGACGCCCGACGTGTGGGGCCGCCTGCGCGAGGCCGTGAACAGCGCGCAGGCCAACGCCCAGGCCAGCGAGGCCGACCTGGCCTCGGCGCGGCTGTCGGCCGTCGGCGACCTGGCCACCAACTACTTCTCGCTGCGCGAGGCCGACGCCGAGATCGTGCTGCTCGACGAAACCATCCTCGGCTACCAGCGCGCGTTCGAGATCACGAGCAACCGCTATGCCGCCGGCATTGCCGCGCAGACCGACGTGCTGCAGGCGCAGACCCAGCTGGTGAACGCCAAGGCCGACCGCGTGGGCCTGCAGCGCACGCGCGCCACGCTGGAGCACGCCATCGCGATGCTGGTGGGCGTGGCGCCGGCCGACTTCAGCCTGCCGCCCGCGCGCTGGACGCCCACGGTGCCCGGCGTGCCGACCGGCGTGCCTTCGACGCTGCTGCAGCGCCGCCCCGACATCGCGGCGGCGGAGCGCGCGGTGGCCGCGGCCAATGCGCAGATCGGCGTGGCGCGCTCGGCTTATTACCCGAACATCTCGCTCACGGCCTCGGTCGGCAGCAACGCCAGCCGCGTGAGAGACCTCTTCGGCGCGGCCAACACGCTGTGGGGGCTGGGCCTGTCGGTGGCGCAGGTGGTGTTCGACGCGGGCGCCATCAGCGCCAGCGTCGATGCCGCCAAGGCCGGCCACGAGGCCAGCGTGGCGCGCTACCGCCAGACCGTGCTGGCCGCGTTCCAGGCCGTGGAAGACCAGCTGACCAGCGGCGCCACGCTGGCGCAGCAGGAAGGCTTGCGCCGCGAGGCCACGGCAGCGGCCGACAAGACCGAGCAGCAACTGCTCAACCGGTATCGCGCGGGGCAGGTGAGCTACACCGATGTGGTGCAGGCGCAGGCCGCCGCACTGAGCGCGCGGCGCGCGCTCGTGCAGCTTCAGGTCAATCGCCAGGCCGCGGCAATCGCGCTGATCCAGGCCATGGGCGGCGGCTGGCAGGCCGACTGGATGGGGGCGACCCGTCCGGCCGGCAACAGCACTTCAAACAACAGCGCCGCTTCCCGCACACCGTAAGGGGCGGGGGTTGCGGGCGGGCATGGGAACCTGCCTGGCCCGTCGGCCCGACCGGCGCGAACACCGGACCGGGCGTCGTCGCTTCGCGGCGGTGGTCACCGCTCGGCGCTCACAGGATCGCTCTCTCCCCATCAGTGCGCTGGTCGGTCGAGGGCCTCGCCCAGGTAGTCCTTGTCTGTCACCAGGACCCAGAGGGCGAGCACCATGATCACCGCAGCCACGAGGACTGCATTGACCAGCGCCGGCTCGACCATGCGGAAGTCGAGCAACCAGGGCGACACCGCCAGCCAGGCTGCCAGCGCCACTTCGGTCCACTCTTCCCACTGGTGCGGCACGAAGGTCGCGCCCAAGGCCACGGCGCCCAGCACGATGCCGGTCGCCACCATGGTCCACATGGCGAGCGAATTGCCCTGAAAGCCCAGTACCCATGGCGAGACGATCAGCCACACGCCGGCGACGGCGTTGACGGGGTCCTGCCAATGCTTCACATGCTTCATGGTCGTACCTCCTGTCGCAGCACGACGCCACGACTCTGGTTGGACTGCCGCGCCGCGCCGTGGTTCCGCCATGCGGCATGGCGCGGGCCGCGCGGGGCTTGCGGATCGGCGCCGCGTTCCTATACTTGAGTGAGCACTCAACTAAACGAACGATGGAGACCCTCCGCGCATGGCCCGCCCTCGCAG
The DNA here is from genome assembly GCF_059423125.1 of Variovorax sp. GW531-E2. NCBI lineage: Bacteria > Pseudomonadati > Pseudomonadota > Betaproteobacteria > Burkholderiales > Comamonadaceae > Variovorax > Variovorax sp. GW531-E2. The sequence goes on from NZ_JBWKXQ010000035.1 coordinate 22,221, forward strand.
TGTCGACAAGCACAACGCCATCCTCGAGGCGGCGCTGGTCGAGTTCGGCCGGCGCGGCGTGTGGGCCACGCCGACCTCGGCGATCTCGCGCACCGCGGGCGTGGCCGAGGGCACGCTGTTCACCTACTTCGCGAGCAAGGCGCTGCTGACCGACGCGCTGTACCGCGCGCTGAAGACCGAGCTGGCCGGCGTGATGCTGGCCGACTGGCCCGAGGCCGCCGATCCGCGCACCCAGTTCCGCCACATCTGGGACCGCTACGTGCGCTGGGGCGTGGCGCACCCCGGCAAGCTGCGCGTGCTGGCGCAGCTCAAGGTCTCCGACGAACTGAGCGACGAGAGCCGCGCCGCCGGCATGGCGCCGTTCGCGCGGCTGGAAGCGGTGGCGCAGGAGTGCATGCGGCGCGGGCTGGTCGTCGAGCGACCGATGGAATTCCTGGGCGCGATGCTCACGGCGATGGCCGAGACCACGGTCGACTACATCGCGCAGGCGGGCGACGCGGCGCCGGCCTTCGACTACGCCGAAGCCGGTTTCGAGATCTTCTGGCAAGGCATCGCCGTGCCGCCCTGACGACCTGACGACGACCCCACCTCCCGCACGAACGACAAGACCCACCGAAGAAAGACCACGCCATGCCCCAACTCAAACGCCGCCACTTCGTGCTCGGCACCCTCGGCGCCGCCGGCGCCCTGGTCGTCGGCTGGGCCGCCACGCCGGCGGCTTCGCGCCTCGTGCCCGGCGCGCCGCTGCCGGCGGGCAACGGGCAGGTCGCGCTCAACGGCTGGGTCAAGGTGGGCAGCGACGACACGGTCACGCTGGTGATGACGCAGTCGGAAATGGGGCAGGGCACGCACACCGGCCTGGCGATGCTGCTGGCCGAAGAAATGGACGCCGCGGTGTCGCAGGTGCGGCTCGAGCAGGCCGGCTTCGACGCCATCTACAACAACCAGGCCATGATCCTCGACGCGCTGCCCTTCAAGCCTGGCGACGAGGGCTTCGGCAAGCGCGCGGCGCACCAGGTCGTGGGCAAGCTGCTGCGCACGATCCCGGGGCTTTCGGGCACGGGCGGCTCGTCGAGCGTCACCGACCAGTGGGGCCCGGTGCGCGAGGCCGGCGCGTCGGCACGGCTCATGCTGGTGGGCGCGGCGGCGGCACAGTGGCAGGTGCCCGCCAGCGAATGCCGCACCGAGGCCGGCCGCGTGCTGCACCCGGCCTCCAACCGCAGCGCGCGCTTCGGTGAGCTGGCCGCGAAGGCCGCGCAGCAGCCGCTGCCCACGGGGGTGAAGCTCAAGGCGCCCGCCGACTTCCGCGTCATCGGCCAGCCGCAGCGGCGCATCGACAACGCCGGCAAGCTCAATGGCACCGCCACCTACGGCATCGACGTGCTGCCGCCGGGCCTGCTGTACGCCAGCATCGCCATGTGCCCGACGCTGGCCGGCCGCGTCGCGCGCTTCGATGCGAAAGCCGCCGAGGCGTTGCCCGGCGTGCGCAAGGTGATGGCGCTGGAACCGGTGGCCGCGAGCCTTGTCGGCACCGGCAGCACGGCGGGCGGCGTGGCCGTGATCGCCGACACGCCGTACCACGCGATGCGGGCGCTGAAGAAGGTCGACATCGAATGGGACCACGGCCCCGCCGCGAGCCTGTCGAGCGCCGAGATGATCGACCGCCTCGCGCGCACGCTCGACGCCGACGCGGGCAATGCGCGCCTGGACACCGGCGGCGTGGCGGCGGCGCTGAAGTCCGCCGCGCGCACGATCGAGGTCGAGTACCGCGTGCCCTTCCTGGCGCACGCCACCATGGAGCCGATGAACTGCACCGTGCAGTTCAAGGACGGCGCCGCCACCGTCTGGGCGCCCACGCAGGCGCCGGGCTTCGCACGCGCCGCGGTCGCCAAGGCACTGGGCATCGATGCCGAGAAGGTCACGCTGCACGTCACCTACCTGGGCGGCGGCTTCGGGCGGCGCTACTTCATCGACTTCCTGGTGCAGGCCGCGCAGCTCGCGCGCGAGGCCGGCGGCGCGCCGGTGCAACTGATCTGGTCGCGCGAGGAAGACATGACGCACGACTTCTACCGCCCCGCCTACGTGGCGCTGTGCAAGGCCGGCTTCGACGCGGCGGGCGCGCTGGTCGCGTGGCAGACCACCAGCGCCGGCTCCAGCCTCGGGGCGCCGTCGTTCATGGACAACTCGACCGACGGCGCCTGGAACACCGCCTACGATTTCCCGCAGGCCCGCGTGGCGCACGTGCCGGTCGAATCGGCCGTCACCACCGGCATCTGGCGCTCGGTGGCGCATTCGCAGAACGGCTTCTTCGTCGAGAGCTTCATCGACGAATGCGCCGTCGCCGCCGGCAAGGACCCGGTGGCTTTCCGCGCCGGCCTGCTCGCCAAGGACGCGCGCCACCTGGCGGTGCTCAAGCGCGTGGCCGAACTCTCGAAGTGGGGCGAGCCGCTGGCCGACGGACCCGACGGCACGAAGCGCGCGCGCGGCGTGGCCATCCACCGCGCCTTCGGCAGCATCGTGGCGCAGGTGGCCGAGGTGTCGGTGACGCCCGAGCGGCAGATCCGCGTGCACCGCGTGGTGTGCGTGATCGACTGCGGCCTGCCGGTCAACCCCAACCTGATCCGCCAGCAGATGGAAGGCGGCATCGTGTTCGGCCTGTCGGCCGCGCTGCGCGGCGAGATCACCGTGGCGCGCGGCCAGGTGCAGCAGAGCAACTTCCACGACTACACGCCGCTGCGCATCGACGAGTGCCCGGCCATCGAGGTCGACATCCTCGCCGGCACCGGCGCCGAGGTGCCGCCTGGTGGCGTGGGCGAGCCGGGCACGCCGCCCATCGCGCCCGCCGTGGCCAACGCCGTGTTTGCGCTGACCGGCCAGCGCCTGCGCAGCCTGCCTCTGCGGCTGGCCTGATCTCCCGGAACAGCAAGAAAGACACCCCATGACCACCACCACGCTGAAGATCAACGGCCAGACCGCCACCGTGAGCGCCGAGCCCGACACCCCGCTGCTGTGGGTGCTGCGCGGCGAAATGAAGCTCGTCGGCACCAAGTTCGGCTGCGGCAAGGCGCTGTGCGGCGCCTGCACCGTGCACCTGGACGGCCAGGCCGTGCGCTCCTGCGTCACCCCGCTGGAGGCCGTGGGCGGGCGCGAAGTCACCACCATCGAGGGCCTGAAGGGCCGGGAGGCCGACGCCCTGCGCGCGGCCTGGACCGAGGTCGACGTGGTGCAGTGCGGTTACTGCCAGAGCGGCCAGCTCATGTCGGCCTGCGCGCTGCTCAAAACCACGCCCAAACCCAGCGACGACCAGGTCTCGGACGCCATGCGCGGCAACATCTGCCGCTGCGGCACCTACCCCCGGATTCGCGCCGCGATCCACCTGGCGGCAGAAACAGCGGGGCGGTAACGCAGAAACCGGGGTGGTTGTTTACAGAAGTTAATAATTTTTCCGTAATTCTCGAAAAAGTCGCCAGAACGGTATTTTTACGGAAATTGGGGATATGAAGCTTCGATACGCCGCCGTACCATCCGCGCGGCCCGCTTCCGGCCGTCCCCTGTTTCCGACTTTCGATGACCCCCCCAGATCCCTCGCGGACGCGCGTTTTGTCCGTGGCCGACACGCTGCGCACCCGCATCTTCGACGGTGCGATCGCCCCCGGCGCCCACCTGATGGAGATTTCGCTCGCCAATGAGCTTGGCGTGTCGCGCACCCCTGTGCGCGGCGCCATGGCGCGTCTGGCCGACGAGGGGTTGCTGGTCTACCACCCGCAGCGGGGTTTCCAGGTGCGCCGCTTCGACGCCAAGGACGTGTTCGACGCCTTCAGCGTGCGCGCCACGCTCGAAGGCATGGGCTGCCGCCTGCTCAGCGAGCGTGGCCTGGACGACGAGGCGCTGGCCGAACTCACGGCCATGGTCGACGAGCAGCATGCGCTGCTGCACGACAGCGGCGAATGGACCGACGAGCGGGCCGATCAGTGGCAGGACCTGAACCAGGCCTTCCACCACAAGCTGCTGTCGCTGGCCGACAACCGCTGGCTCAGCGAGGCCGTGCAGCGCGCCTGCCAGCTGCCGGTGATCTTCGACAGCCGCTCGCGCCCGCACAGGCACGACGCCGCGATGCTGCTGTACCGGCACAGCCAGGCCCTGCAGGCGCTCGAAGAGCACCGCTGCATCGTCGAGGCGCTGGGTCGTCAGGAGGCCTCGGGCGCCGAAGCCGCGATGCGCGAGCACATCAACGCCAACCGCGACCTGCTGGTGCTCTACCTGCGCCAGAGCGCCGGCCGCACCCGCGCACTGGCCTGATCAGCCGCCCCGCGCCACCGGCGCCATGAGGTAGGCCCCCGACTCGAACAGCTGCGCCTCGGCCTGGTCGATGCGCCGGATCACCGGCTTGCCCGCGCGGCTTGCCAGCAGCTCGACCAGCGCTTCCGTCACCGCCACGCCGGCCGCCACCGACGGGAAGAACGAGGGGCTGTGGATGGTGAAGAGCAGCGTCTCGTCCGCCAGCAGCGACAGCGGCGAGGTCACGCTGTCGGTGATCGCCACGATGCGGCAACCCGCCGCCTTCGCCGCCTCGGCCACCTGCAAGGCTTCGCGTGAGTAGGGTGCAAAGCTCGCCACCACCAGCGCGTCGCCCTTGGCGAAGGCGCGCTGCTGCATCTCGAGCGAGCCGCCCTGGCCGTCCACGAGGTGCACGCTGGTGCGAAAGAGCCGGTACACGTACACGAACGAGAAGGCGATCGGAAAGCACGCGCGAAAGCCCGCCGCGTGCACGGCCGGCGCCTTCTCCAGCAGCGCGCAGGCCTTGAGCAGCGCCGGCCCGCTCTGCTGGTGCGTGAGCTCCAGGTTGCGCCGCTGCACCTCGAACATCTCGCCCGCCAGGCCCTGGTCGGCGACGCGGCCCACCAACTGCTTGGCGCGCCCGCCGTAGGTCTCGGTGCCCAGGCCCATGTCGGCGGCGAAGGCCTCCTTCAGCTGCGGCCAGCCCTCGAAGCCCAGGTGCTGCGCGAAACGCACCAGCGTGGCCGGCGTGCTCTGCGCGCGCGTGCCGACGTTGCGCATCGAGCCCGTGACCACCTCATTGGGGTGGTCGAGCACGTAGCGCGCTACCTGCTGCAGGGCGGGGCTCAGTTCGTTGAAGCGTTGGCGGATCAGTTCTTTGGCGTTCATCGAAATACCTTCGTGCTTCGCACTGCGGTGCGAGCTTGCTTGGGGCGGCCCGGCGCAGCGCTCATGGCGGTGTCTCTTTTCGTGCGGTGTCTGGAACGAATGTACCGGAGCAGGGAAATCCCAGGAGTTGACGGAACAAATGTTCCAAACAATAATTCGGCCGAAACGTTAGTTCCAAAAACAGGCCCCGCTTTCCTCCCGCCATGACGCACGTCTTCCACCGCCACCTTCGCCAGACCCCGCCCGTTGCCGCCAGCGCGCAGGGCATGTTCATCCGCGACGCCGAAGGGCGCGAATACCTCGACGCCTCGGGCGGCGCGGCCGTGTCCTCGCTCGGCCATGGCCATCCCGAGGTGATGGCCGCCATGCACGCGCAGATCGACACACTGGCCTATGCCCACACCAGCTTCTTCACGAGCGAGGTGGCCGAGCAGCTGGCCGACGAGCTCATCGGTGGCGCCCCCGAAGGCATGAGCCACGTGTACCTCGTGAGCGGCGGTTCCGAGGCGGTGGAGTCGGCGCTGAAGATGGCGCGCCAGTACTTCGTGGAAATCGGCCAGCCGCAGCGCACGCACTTCATCGCGCGCCGCCAGAGCTACCACGGCAACACGCTGGGCGCGCTCGCGGTGGGCGGCAACGCCTGGCGGCGCGAGCCCTTCGCACCCATCCTCGTGCCGGCCACGCACGTCGCGCCGTGCTATCCGTACCGCGAGCAGCGCGCCGATGAAAGCGCCGAGCAGTACGGCCTGCGCCTGGCGGCCGAGCTGGAAGCGGCCATCGTCGCGCAGGGCGCTGACCGCGTGATCGCCTTCGTGGCCGAGACCGTGGGCGGCGCCACCGCCGGCGTGCTCACGCCGGTGCCGGGCTACTTCAAGGCCGTGCGCGCCGTGTGCGACAAGTACGGCGTGCTGCTGATCCTCGACGAGGTGATGTGCGGCATGGGCCGCACCGGCTCGCTGCACGCCTACGAGCAGGAGGGCGTGGTGCCCGACCTGATGACCATCGCCAAGGGCCTGGGCGGCGGCTACCAGCCGATCGGCGCGGTGCTGGCGCAGCGCCGCATCGTCGAGGCCATGTCCAAGGGCAGCGGCTTCTTCCAGCACGGCCATACGTACCTGGGCCATCCGATGGCCTGCGCAGCGGCGCTCGCGGTGCAGCAGGTGATCCGCCGCGACGGCCTGGTCGCCAAGGTGCGCGACGACGGCGTTGCCTTCGGCGCGATGCTGGCCGAGGCGCTGGGCGACCACCCGCACGTGGGCGACATCCGCGGGCGCGGCTTCTTCTGGGGCGTCGAGCTGGTGGCCGACCGCGCGAGCAAGCAGCCCTTCGATCCATCGCTGAAGGTCCATGCGCTCCTCAAGAAAGACGCGATGGCGCGCGGCCTGCTGTGCTACCCCTTCGGCGGCACGGTGGACGGGCGCCAGGGCGATCACGTGCTGCTGGCGCCGCCGTACATCGCGACACGCGACCACCTGCACGAAATCGTCGCGCGGCTCACGGCCTCGGTCGATGCGGTCACGCGCGGCGTGACGCGCTGAGCCACCGCCCCTTTTTTCTTCAACCGCCGTTCCGAGGAGCGTTCCATGCCCCAGCTTCGCCCGTCGCTTTCCATCGCCGCCGCCGCCTTCGCGCTGGCCCTTGCCGCCCTGGCACCGACCGCTCCCGCGCAGGCGCAGCCCGCCAACGACACGCTCGCCAAGATCAAGGCCAGCGGCGCCATCACCTTCGGCTACCGCGAGGCCTCGTTCGGTTTCTCGTACCTGGACGCCAACCTCAAGCCCGTGGGCTACAGCATCGAGATCTGCAACCGCATCGTCGACGCTCTGAAGACCGAGCTGAAGCTGCCGGCCGTCGAGGTCAAGTACCAGGCCGTGACCTCGGCCAACCGCATCCCGCTGGTGCAGAACGGCACGGTGGACATCGAGTGCGGCTCCACCACCAACCTGGTCGAGCGCCAGTCGCAGGTGGCCTTCTCGCCGGACATCTTCCGCTACAACGTGCGCACGCTGGTGAAGGCCGATTCGGGCATCAAGAGCATCGCCGACCTGCAGGGCAAGACGGTGGTCACCACCGCCGGCACCACGTCGTTTCGCCTGCTGCGCGCGGCCGACAAGGGCCGCAGCCTCGAGGTGAACCAGCTCTCGGGCAAGGACCACACCGACTCGTTCCTGCTGGTCGAGAGCGGCCGCGCGCAGGCCTTCGTGCTCGACGACATCCTGCTCGCGGGCCAGATCGCCAACGCGCGCAACCCGAAGGACTTCGTCATCACCGGCGAGAGCCTGCGCACCGAGAACCAGTCGCTGATGTTCCGCAAGGACGACCCGGCCTTCAAGGCGCTGGTGGACCGCGTGGTGTCGGGCATGATGAAGTCCGGCGAGATGGAAAAGCTCTACAGCAAGTGGTTCATGTCGCCGATTCCGCCCAAGGGCATCAACATCAACTACCCGCTCAATGCCGAGACGAAGGAGGCCTTTGCCAACCCGTCGTCCAAGGGCATCTGATCTCACCTGACTTCATGACACGCATCGCCCTCATCCACGCGCTCTCGCATTCCGTCGCGCCCATCAACGAAGCCTTCGCGCGCGACTGGCCCGAGGCCGTGCGCATGAACCTGCTGGACGACAGCCTCTCGGCCGACCTCGCGCGCGACGGCAAGGGGCTCGACGCGGCGATGCACGAGCGCTTCCAGCGCCTGGCGCAGTACGCGGTGGACACGGGCGCGCGCGGCATCCTCTTCACCTGCTCGGCCTTCGGGCCGTGCATCGAGGCGGTGGCACAGCGGCACGCGGGCATTCCGGTGCTCAAGCCCAACGAGGCCATGATCGAGGAGGCCGTGCAGGGCGAAGGCCGCCTGGGCCTGATCGCGACCTTCGCGCGCACGCTGGAATCGATGCCGCCGGAGTTTCCTGCGGGCATGGCGCTCGAACTCGCGCTGGCCGAGGGCGCGCTGGCCGCGCTCGATGCGGGTGATGCACAGCGCCACGATGCGCTCATCGCCGAACAGGCCGCCGCGCTGCGCGCACGCGGCTGCACGCGCATTGCCCTGGCTCAGTTCAGCATGGCGCGGGCGCGTGGCGCCTGCGAGGCAGCGAGCGGCCTGCCGGTGCTGACGACGGTCGACAGCGCGGTGCGTGCGCTGCGCCGACGCGCTTCAGCTTCAGTGTGAGCCGCCGTTGCCGACGACCGTGAACAGCGTGGTCATCGCCACCTGGGCCGCTTCGCCGCGCGCGAGCGGGCGGCCCGGGCCGGCGTTGCCGCTGTCGGTTTCCAGGCCCTGCGCCAGGCGGCGGTAGATGTCCGACGAGGGCATGGTCGCCGCCGTGCCGAGCGCGTCGCAGTAGGTGTCGGTGAGCACGGAGGCCAGCCGTTCGCGCTCGGCGTCGCACAGCACGGGCGCGTCGGCGGCGAAGACCGACGCCACGCAGTGCATCAGGTAGGCCTGGGTCTCGAGCGAGAAGGCCTGCTGGCGCACGTAGTCTTCCACCGCGTGCCAGAAGAGGGTGTCGGAGGTGCGGCGCCAGCTTTCGAGCACCTTGCGCGACTTGGCGACCAGGTCGGCGTGCGCGTCGTGCGGTTCGGCCGGCCGCAACGCCAGGCCCTGCAGCGTGAGCGCGGCCACCGGGCCGGCCGCGCCGAGCAGGAAGCTCCAGAACTTCCAGCGCGCAAACCATTTCTTGTCATGGGCCGGGCCCAGCGGCTCCAGCAATCGGAAGTCGATGCACAGGGCGGCGTCGGCCTGCAGGCCGGAAGCCATGCGGTCGGCCTCCACATGGCCCTGCGCGACGATGCAGGCGCTGGCGCCGCAGCGGTCGATGTCGGCCAGGCGCTGCGTCAGCTGGCGCAGCTCGTGAGCCGAGGCGCCGGTGGCTTCGGCCACGCGCAGCATGCCGTGGCACTGCTCCCGCTCCAGCTGGCAGGGGCTCTTGAGACGGTCTTCGACATGGTCGTCGAGCGTCGAGGGGCGTTCTTCAGCGACGCACGCCTCGAGTTCACTCCCGGTGGTGAACGTTGACATGGATGCTCCTTCGGACGCAGATGAATAACTGTTATCAATATGTATTAACGCGCCGAGGTCGAACATCACCTGAACTAGGTATTTCCGTAGGAGAGCTGCCTTGCGTTCCACCGGCGGAACGGCGCCTGAACAGGGCCTGACCGATGGCCTCGCCATAATTGCCGCTCTTTCAAGGAGTACGCGTGGATATCGTTTTGCTGGTCAAGGCCGCTGTCATGGGCATCGTGGAGGGTCTGACCGAATTCCTGCCGATCTCGTCGACCGGCCACCTCATTCTTGCGGGCTCGCTGCTGGGCTTCGACGACGCCAAGGCCAAGGTGTTCGACATCGCCATCCAGACCGGCGCGATCTTCGCGGTGATCCTGGTCTATTGGCAGAAGATCCATTCGACCGTGGTGGCGCTGCCGCGCCAGCCCAAGGCGCGCCGGCTGGCGCTGAACATCGTCATCGGCTTCCTGCCCGCGGTGGTGCTGGGCCTGCTGTTCGGCAAGATGATCAAGGCGCACCTGTTCATCCCGACCGTGGTGGCCAGCACCTTCATCATCGGCGGCTTCATCATCCTGTGGGCCGAGAAGCGCCCGCCCGGTTCGGTGCGCGTCGAGCACGTGGACGACATGACGCCCTGGGACGCGCTCAAGGTCGGCCTGGTGCAATGCTTCGCGATGATCCCCGGCACCAGCCGCAGCGGCTCGACCATCATCGGCGGCATGCTGCTGGGCCTGTCGCGCCAGGCGGCGACCGATTTCTCGTTCTTCCTGGCCATTCCGACGCTGATCGGCGCGGGCTCCTACAGCCTCTACAAGGAGCGCGCGCTGCTGTCGGTGGCCGACATTCCGATGTTCACGGTGGGTCTGGCCTTCTCGTTCATCAGCGCATGGCTGTGCGTGCGCTGGCTGCTGAAGTACATCAGCACGCACAACTTCATTCCGTTCGCCTGGTATCGCATCGCCTTCGGCATCGTGGTGCTGGCCACGGCGTGGACCGGCGCGGTGGTCTGGGCGGAATAAGCCGGCAGCTTCAGGCCGCCGCGCCCAGCAGCGCGCCGGCGGCCTTCGCCTCCCGCCGCACGGCGATGGCGATCGGCCCGTCGATGGCCGGGTCGAACCCGCCCGTGGCACCCAGCGCGGTGATCACGGCGCACACCCTTCCCGCGTAGTCGTACACCGGCGCCGCCACGGCGCTGATGCCGCGCAGGTAGGTGTCCCGCACGATGGCGCAGTGCGCCTGCTGCACCTCGCGGCGCAGCGCGCCGATGGGGTCGTCGGCATCGAGCAGCGCGCGCATGTCCTCGGTGGCGTCGGCCAGTTCCTGCTCGGCCAGCGCGACCACGCGCGACTCGTCGAGCAGGCCCAGGAAGGCGCGCCCGGTGGCCGACCACAGCATCGACATCACCGAGCCGGCGCGCACGTTCACCGTCACCGGCAGGCCCGGCTCCTCGAAGCGCACGATGGTCGGGCCCTTGTTGCCCATCACCGCGACGAAGCAGGTCACTTCCAGCGATTCGCGCAGGCGGATCAGGCAGGGCTCGGCCGCGCGGATCGGGTCGGCCTGGCGCATGGCAGCCAGGCCGATCTGGATCGCCTCGGGGCCCAGGTAGTAGTGCTGCGAGGCGGTGTCCTGGCGCACCAGGCTTTCTTCCATCAGGCTCGCGAGGTAGCGGTGCACCTTGGCCGGGCTCTCGCCCACGTGGGTGGCCAGCGCCGTGAGGCTGCTGCGCCCGCCCAGGTGCGCCAGGCCCTTGAGCACGGCCATGCCGGTCTCGGCGGACTGCACGCGCTGGCGGCGCTCGCGGGGAGGGGAAGAGGGTGCTTCAGCGGGGGAGGTCATGTCGTCCTCATCTTAGGTGGCGGCCTCGGTGGCCGGGTAAACCCGTGGTCTGGTGATTACGCAATGCGTATGATAATTACGCAATACACAATTTCCACCCCGGAGACACCCCGATGAAGAAGCACTTCGCCCGCGGCCTTGCGGTCCTGTCCCTGGCTGCCCTGGCCACTGCCGCCAGCGCCCAGACCACCTTCCCCGCCAAGCCGATCCGCTGGCTCGTGCCCTACGCAGCGGGCGGCGGCTCCGACTTCCTCGCGCGCACGGTCGCCCAGACGCTGTCGACGCAGGTCGGCCAGCCGGTGCTGGTGGACAACAAGCCGGGCGGCAACACCGCGCTGGCCGCCGCCGAAACCGCGCGCGCCCCGGCCGACGGCTACACCGTGCTCTCGGCCGACAACGGCACGCTGGTGTTCAACCCGGCGCTGTACAAGTCGCTGAGCTACAGCCCCACGAAGGACCTGGCGCCCGTCACGCTGATGGGCAAGTTCCCGATGATCCTGGTGGTCGGCGCCAACTCGGGCTTTGCCACCGCCAAGGACTTCATCGCCCAGGCCAAGGCCAAGCCGGGCGGCATCAACTACGCCTCGGCCGGTGCGGGCAGCCCGCACCACCTGGCGATGGAACTGCTGAAGGTCGAGGCCAAGCTCTTCATGGTCCACGTGCCGTACCGCGGCGCGGCGCCCGCGCTGGCCGACGTGGTCGGCGGGCAGCTGCCGGCCATGATGGTCGACATGGCCGCCGGCGCCGGCTTCATCAAGGGCGGCAAGGTGCGCGCGCTGGCCGTGGCCAACCCCACGCGCCTGCCGCAGCTGCCCGACGTGCCCACCTTCGCCGAGCTCGGCTACAAGAACGTCGAGGCCGCCGCGCTGGTCGGCGTGGTGGTGCCCGCGGCCACGCCGGCCGACGTGGTGAACACGCTCAACCGCCAGCTGGTGGCCGCCATCCACGAGCCCTCGGTGAACAAGCGCATGGTCGACTTCGGCGTCGAGCCCGTGGGCAACACGCCCGCGCAGTACACCGAGCTGCTCAAGGCCGAGACCGCGCGCTGGCACAAGCTGATCCGCGACCTGAAGATCACGCTCGACTGAGTCTGCTGCCATGTCCGATACCGCCATGCCTTCGCGCACCTCCGGCTGCCCCGTCGCGCACGGGGCGCTCTCCGCCGAGCGCACGCCCACCGGCTGCCCCGTGAGCCAGCGCGCCGCCGAGTTCGATCCCTTCGAGGACGGCTACCAGCAGGACCCGCCCGAGTACGTGCGCTGGGCCCGCGAGCAGGAGCCGATCTTCTACAGCCCCAAGCTGGGCTACTGGGTGATCACGCGCTACGACGACATCAAGGCGGTGTTCCGCGACAACCTCACCTTCAGCCCGTCGAACGCGCTGGAGAAGATCACGCCCACCGGCGAAGAAGCCAACGCCGTGCTCGCAAGCTACGGCTTCGCGCTCAACCGCACGCTGGTGAACGAGGACGAGCCGGCCCACATGCCGCGCCGCCGCGCGCTCATGGACCCGTTCACGCCCGAGGCGCTGAAGCACCACGAGCCGCTGGTGCGCGAACTCGCGCGCAGCTATGTCGACCGCTTCATCGACGACGGCCGCGCCGACCTCGTCGACCAGATGCTGTGGGAGATTCCGCTCACCGTGGCGCTGCACTTTCTCGGCGTGCCCGAGGAAGACATGGACACGCTGCGCAAATACTCCATCGCGCACACCGTCAACACCTGGGGCCGCCCCAAGCCCGAGGAGCAGGTGGCCGTGGCGCACGCCGTCGGCAACTTCTGGCAGTACGCCGGCAAGGTGCTCGACAAGATGCGCCAGGACCCCGACGCACCGGGCTGGATGCAGTACGGCATCCGCAAGCAGATGCAGCACCCCGAGGTCGTCACCGACTCGTACCTGCACTCGATGATGATGGCCGGCATCGTGGCCGCGCACGAGACCACCGCCAACGCCACCGCCAACGCCGTGAAGCTGCTGCTGCAGCACCCGCAGGTGTGGCAGGAGCTGTGCGACGACCCGGGCCTCATTCCCAACGCGGTGGAAGAGTGCCTGCGCCACAACGGCTCGGTGGCCGCCTGGCGCCGGCTCGTCACCAAAGACACGCAGGTCGGCGGCGTCGACCTGCCGGCAGGCTCGCGCCTCTTGATCGTCACCTCGTCGGCCAACCACGACGAAGGCCACTTCGCCGATGCCGACCTGTTCGACATCCGGCGCGACAACGCCAGCGACCACCTGACCTTCGGCTACGGCTCGCACCAGTGCATGGGCAAGAACCTGGCGCGCATGGAGATGCAGATCTTCCTGGAGGAGTTCACGCGCCGTATGCCGCACATGCGCCTGTCGGAGCAGCGCTTCAGCTACGTGCCCAACACCTCGTTCCGCGGCCCTGAGCACTTGTGGGTCGAGTGGGACCCGCGCGCCAACCCCGAGCGTGCCAACGCCGGCCTGCGCGACGTGCAGGTGCCCGTGCGCATCGGCGAGCCGTCGGCGCACGCCATCGCGCGGCCCGTGGTGGTCGAGCGTGTGACGCCGGTGGCCGACGGCATCGTGCGGCTGCGCCTGGTGTCGCCCGATGGCAAGCCGCTGCCGCGCTGGACGCCGGGCTCGCACATCGACGTGGAATGCGGCACGCCCGAGCTGTCGCGCCAGTATTCGCTGTGCGGCGACCCCGACGAAGCCCATGCGCTGGAGATCGCCGTGCTGCACGAGCCCGAAGGCCGTGGCGGTTCGGCCTGGGTGCATGCGAACGTGAAGGCGGGCGATCGCCTGCGCATCCGCGGCCCGCGCAACCACTTCCGGCTCGACGAGTCGCTGCCGAAGGCGATCTTCATCGCCGGCGGCATCGGCATCACGCCCGTGAGCGCGATGGCGCGGCGCGCCAAGGCGCTGGGCATGGACTACGAGCTGCACTACAGCGGCCGCAGCCGCGCGAGCATGGCCTTCGTCGACGAACTGGCCGCGCTGCACGGCGAGCGCCTGCATGTGCACGCGGCCGACGAAGGCCGGCGCAACGACCTGCGCGCGCTGCTGGCCACGCCCGTGCCCGGCGCGCAGGTGTACGCCTGCGGCCCGCTGCGCATGCTCGAAGCGCTTGAAGACTGCTGCGCCGCATGGCCTGAAGGCGCCTTGCGCGTGGAGCATTTCGAATCGACGCTGGCCACGCTCGACCCGTCGAAGGAACATGCCTTCGAGGTGGAGCTGAAAGACTCCGGCCTCGTCATCACCGTGCCGCCCGACCAGACCTTGCTGACGGCCCTGCGCGCGGCCAACGTCGATGTGCAGAGCGACTGCGAGGAAGGCCTGTGCGGTTCGTGCGAAGTGCGCGTGCTGGCCGGCAAGGTCGATCACCGCGACGTGGTGCTCACGCGCAGTGAGCGCGATGCGAACACGAAGATGATGGCCTGCTGTTCTCGCGCCTGCGAGGGGCGGCTGGTGCTCGAGCTTTGAGGCTTTTCGCCGCGCATTGATTCATCGCAAGTGTTTCGCGGCACGCCCACCGCACAGTGGGGCGTGCCGAATCGGCACCTCACCGAAGGAACCATGTGATGAAGACGAGAACCACCGCGGCCCTGCTTTTCACGGCGCTGCTTGCCGGCCCCGTGCTGGCCGCCACCTGCGACATCGAGATCGAAGGCAACGACGCGATGCAGTTCAACAAGACCGCCATCGCGGTGCCGGCCAGCTGCAAGCAGTTCACCGTGAAGCTCAAGCACGTCGGCAAGCTGCCCAAGGCCTCGATGGGCCACAACTGGGTGCTGAGCAAGGCCGCCGACGCGCAGGGCGTGGCGGCGGACGGCATCGGCGCGGGGCTGGACAAGGCCTACGTAAAGCCGGGCGATGCCCGCGTCATCGCGCATTCGAAGGTCATCGGCGGCGGCGAGACCGATGCCGTGAGCTTTGACGTGAGCAAGCTCAAGGCGGGGGACAGCTATGCGTGGTTCTGCTCGTTCCCGGGGCACGCGTCGCTCATGAAGGGCACGCTGGCGCTGGTCAAGTAGGCGCCGCGCCGCCCAGGGGCATCCGCAGCACCACCTGCGTCTCGCCGGGGCGCGACTGCAGCTGCAGCTGCGCGCCCAGGCGGCGTGCCCGTGCCCGCAGGTTGCGCAGCCCCGCGCCGCCGCTCACGCCGTCCACCGCGAAGCCGCGGCCGTCGTCGCGCACGCTGAGCTGCAGCTCGGCGCCCGCGCGCGCCACCGTCACGTCCACGCGCCGGCCCGCGCTGTGCTTGAGCACGTTGGTCAGCGCCTCCTGCAGGAAGCGCATCAGGTCCAGGCTCTGCGAGGGCGCGAGTTCGAGCGTGTCGATGCCCGAGACCTTCCAGCGGCAGTCGATGCCGTTGGCGTCCAGCAGCTGCGCGCTGCGGTAGCGCAGCGGCGCCAGCAGCTCGCCGAGCGCGCGCGCACCGTCGTCGCGGCCGGTGGCGTCGATGATCAGCCGCAGGTCGTCGCGCAGGCTCTTGAGCATCGCCAGCAGTTGTGGCGCGCTGAGGTGCTCCGGCGTGCGCTCCAGCGTCGCGATGCTGCCCACCAGCATGCCGCCCAGGCCGTCGTGCAGGTCGCTCACCAGCGCCACGCGCTCGCCGATGCGCGCGTGCGCGAGCTCCAGCGCGTGCTGCTGCGCGAGCGTGGACGCGAGCTCGGCCTTGGCGGCGTTCACTTCCTCGATCAGCTCGGTGTTGAAGTTCTCGATGCGCCGCAGGCTCTGCACAAAGCGCCCGGCCTGCGTCAGCGCCATGCCCAAGAGCAGCACGTACGAGGACATGGTCGTGTAGTAGATGTTGCTGTCGATCACCTGCGTGAACACCAGCAGGTCGTGCGCGCCCGTGAGCGCCGACACCGCCATGAACGGCGCGAGCGAACGCATCGGGCTGCCCCGGTGGCGCAGTGCGTGGAAGATGCCGCTGCTGTTCACCACGATGATCGTGAGGCCGCCCACCAGCGTCCAGATCGCGCGGTGGGTGGGCAGGTTGGCGGTGCCCGCGAACCACAGGTCGAGCACGCCGATGGCCGCCACCGCGAACGCCGCGATCTCCAGGCGCGGCAGGCGCCGCCCGGCAAAGCGCAGCACGAACACGCCGTACGACACGCTGAAGAACAGCAGCAATGAGGTGTTGAGCGCCTGCCAGCTGTGGTTGCTGGCAAAGGGCCAGGGGCTGGTGGCGATCTGGTTGTAGCCGAACAGCAGCCACAGCACCGACATCGCCGCGAACCAGCCGTAGGCCGTCTCGCGCCGCCGCAGCAGCCACCACGCCGCGAAGAAGGCCGACACCGCCGCGCTGGTCGCCAGGCCGAACACCTGCAGGTCGCGCCGCATGAGCTGCTCGCGGCCGAACTCGGCCTGCATGGCCGCGGGCGTGCCCAGGCTCACCGGCCCCAGCCCGGCCTGGTAGGCCGACAGGCCCGACACGCGCACGAGCAGCGTGTTGGTGCCGGCGCGCAGCTGCGGTGCGGCAAGCACCCAGTAGCGCGACGAGTTCCAGGCGCGCGTGAGCGGTTCGACCAGGCTGCGGTCGCGCCAGATCGTCGTGCCGTTGAGCGAGACCTCGCCGGCCATGTTCAGGTAGTGCAGCAGCAGCCCGGTCTCGGTCACTGGCGCGGGCTGCTCCCAGGTCAGCCGGTACCAGACCACGCCGTCGAAGCCGGGCCAGCGCGTGGCCCAGCTGTCGGGCAGGGCGACGGGTGTCCAGCCGTCGGTGGGCGGGGTCGTGTCGTCCCAGCCGGTGCCGCGTGCGGCTTCGGCGCGAAGTTCAGGAACCACCGGTGTTTGTGCGTGTGCGCTGCCCGTCGAGAGCAGCACCCACAGGGCCCACAGCAGGAGGCCCGCAAGGAACCTCAGCGCAGCAAGCCCTGCCTTCGGCCCTGGTAGACCGCCTCGGTGCGCGAGTTGACGGCCAGCTTTCGGTAGATGTTCTTGGTGTGGCATTCCACGGTCAGTCTGGAGATCGACAGCGCCTCCGCCATGTCGCGGTTGCTCATTCCTTGCGACACAAGCTCGAGGATTTTGCGCTCGCGCGGCGTCAGCATGACGGGCGTGGTGGCCGGCGTCAGCGACGGGTCGTCGGGCGGCGAGGGCAGGCCGGGCAGCTGGGTCGCGACCCAGCCGAGGATGCGACGGGCGATGGCCGGGTCGATCGGTGCGCCGCCTTGCTCGATGCTGCGCAGCGCGATGCTGAGTTCGAGGTCGTCGCGTTCCTTCAGCAGGTAGCCGATGGCGCCGGCGCGCAGCGCCGCGAAGATCACGGCCTCGGTGCGCCAGGCCGAGATCACCACCGCGGGCACCAGCCGGTGGTGCACGTGCATCCACTCGATCAGGTCGACGCCGCTGCCGTCGGGCAGGCCGATGTCGACCAGCGCCACGCCGAAATGCTGCTGCTCCAGCAGCGAGCGGGCCGAGGTCAGGCTGTCGGCCCAGGCGATCTGGGGCTCGTCGCATCCGAGCGTCGACAGCACGTACGCCAGGCGCTCGCGCATCGCCGGATCGTCTTCGACCACCAGCGCGGGGCTCAGCGAGACCACTTCAACGTCTTCCAGGAGAGGGGCAGACATAGGACGACATTTTTGAGCCGTGGTGTACGTGGTGCAACGTTTTTTCTTAAATGAAACGACTGTTTCTAAAGTTCCTATTTGTATCTTGATGTTAATTCAAAGCGACCACAACCCTAATCGAGGATGACCCCTCCGCTCAGGTTGACTATTGCGCCCGTCATGGCCCCGGCCAGCGGCGAGGCCAGGAACACCGCGGTGCCCGCGAGCTGCTCCAGCGAGGGCAGGCGCTCGACCAGCAGCCCCTCGGGCCGCGCGGCCAGCATCTGCTCGACCGTGAGGCCCATGCGCTCGGCCGCCGGGCGAAACACCTCGCCGCTGTGCGAGCCCGCGGCCACCGCCTCGGGGATCGCGTGCGAGCGGATGCAGGCCGTGCGGATGCGAAAGGCCGCCAGCTCGCCCGCCATGTGGCGCGCGAGCCCCTCCACGCCGGCGCAGGCCACGGCATGTCCGAGGTACCCGGGGCCGGGTAGGCGCGAGGCGGGCGTCGACACCGACAGGATCACGCCGCCGCCGCGCGCCGCCATGTGCGGTGCCACGGCCTTGGCGGTGAGGAAGTTGCTGCGCGTGTAGGCGTGGACAGGGAGGAAGAAGTCTTCCAGCGACAGCTCGGCCAGCGGCCGGCCCTGCACGTGGAAGACGCCGACCGCGTTGAATGCGAGGTCGATGCCGCCGGCCTGTTCGGCCACTTCGGCTGCGTGGCGCAGCATCGCGGCCTCGTCCAGCGCGTCGACCACTGCGGCCTGCGCGCGGCCGCCGACTTGGGTGATGTCTCGCACCACCGCGTCGAGCTTGTCGCGGTTGCGGCCGGTGACGAACACGCGGGCGCCTTCGCGTGCAAAGGCGCGGGCGACGGCGCCGCCGAGGGCACCGCTGCCGCCGTGGATCACGGCGCAGCGGTCTTTCAAAGACAGGGCATTCGAGGGCATGAGAGCTTCTCCTTGGCGTGAATGGCGACCCGCGACATGCGGGCGCTCGTTCCAAGGACGGCGCAGGCCCAGCTGATCCGACAGCGCAGTGGGATTTTTTCAGACCTGCGGGATGCGCGGCGCGATCACGCCCGGGTCGTACCAGGTCACCGGACGGATCTCGAACACGCCGCCCTCGAAGTCCAGCCGCCGCGCGGCATGCCGCGCGTCTTCGAGCGACTCGCACTCGACGATGTAGATGCCCATCAGCTGCTCCTTCGTCTCGGCGAACGGCCCGTCGGTCACCAGCGGGTGCGCGGCGCCGGCGTGCCGCACCGTGGTGGCGGTGTCGGGCATCAGGCGCAGCACGGTGCCGAGCCGGCCGGCGGCCTGCAGCTCGTCGCGCAGGTCGGTGTGGCGCTCGAGCATCTCGTCTTCGACCTCGGGCGCCCAGCCGGCCGCCGCAGCTTCGGAACCGTAGATCAGGATGGAATAGAGCATCGTTCGTCCTTTGCTTGAAGCGAGTCGGAAGAGGCGCCCGCGCCGAGGCGGTCGAGCAGCAGGCGGATGTGCGCGGCCTCGGCGGCGGTGCGGGCCAGTGCGAGCGCGTCGGCAAAAGCGCGGCGCGCTTCGTCGCTGCGGCCCAGCTGCATCAGCAGCCCGCCGCGCAGGCCGTGGAAGTGGAAGTACGCCGACAGCGGCGCCGCCAGCCCGTCGACCATCGCCAGCGCCGCCTCGGGCCCGCGCACCTTGGCCACGGCCACCGCGCGGTTGAGCGTGACCACGGGCGAGGGCTGCAGCTTCTCGAGCCCGGCGTAGAGCCGGTCGATCTCGGCCCAGTCGGTGTCGGCGGCGCGCGCGGCCCGTGCGTGCGTGGCCGCGATGGCGGCCTGCAGCTGGTACGGCCCGATGCGGCGCTGGCGCAGCGCGGCATCGAGCAGGGCCAGCCCCTCGTCGATTGCCGCGCGGTGCCATCGCGTGCGGTCCTGGTCTTCGAGCAGCACGACCATGCCGCCCGCGTCCAGCCGCGCATCGGCGCGTGCGTGCTGCAACAGCAGCAGGGCGCACAGGCCGGCGGTTTCGGGCTCGTCGGGGAACAGGTCGCACAGCAGGCGCGCGAGCCGGATCGCCTCTTCGCACAGCGCCACGCGCACATGGGCCGTGCCGCCGCTGGCCGCATAGCCTTCGTTGAACAGCAGGTAGACCACCGCGCCCACGGCCGCCAGCCGCTCGCCACGTTCGCGCGCCCCGGGCGCATCGAAGGGCAGGCCGGCCGCGGCGACGCGCTGCTTGGCGCGCGTGATGCGTTGCTCCATCGCGCGCTCGCCGACCAGGAACGCGCGTGCGATCTCCGGCACCGACAGCCCCGAGACGATGCGCAGCGCGAGCGCGATCTGCTGCGCGAGCGGCAGCGCGGGGTGGCAGCACACAAACAGCAGGCGCAGCACGTCGTCGCGGTAGTGCGACTGGTCGAGCTGTTCGGCGAGGTCGGGGTCGAGGGCCATGTCCGCGTCGCCGTCGTCGGCTTCGGGCAGCGGATCGTGCCGGTCGCGCCGCCGCAGCTCGTCGAGCGCCGCGTTGCGCCCCACGAGGATCAGCCACGCCAGCGGATCGTCGGGTGGCCCGTGCTCGGGCCAGTGCCGCAGCGCGCGCAGGCTGGCTTCCTGAAAACCTTCCTCGGCCGTGTCCAGGTCGCGGAAGTAACGCAGCAGCGCCGCCACCGCGCGCGGACGCGCGGCGGTCAGCGTGGTGGCGATCCAGCTCAGCTCGGTGGTGGTCATCGTCGGCGCGGTGCGTGTCGCTTCGAAGAAGGCAGGTTCAACCCCAAGGACGCGCCAGTATGCGGCGGGCCGACAGCGGTGCGCAAAAAAAGTCCGCGTGGACAATGCGGCGCATGCCCGACCTCCACGCCCTGACCCGGCAGTTCCCGCACCCTGGCCGGCTCGACGCCATCCTGCTGCGCCCCGCGCGGCGCACGCCCGTCGAGTCGGTGCAGGAGGTGCTGGCGATCGAAGCGCTGGGCCTGGCCGGCGACCGCAGCAGTGCGGGGCGCGGCGGTGGCAAGCGGCAGGTCACGCTGATCCAGGCGGAGCATCTGCCGGTTGTCGCGGCGCTCGCGCAGCGCATGGAGGGTGTGGATGCCGGCCTGCTGCGCCGCAACCTCGTCGTGTCGGGCCTCAACCTGCTGGCAGCGCGCTCGCTGTTTCGTGACCAGCCGCTGGTGCTGGCGCTCGGGCCCGAGGTGCTGCTCGAGATCACCGGGCCCTGCGAGCCCTGCTCGCGCATGGAAGAACTGCTCGGCCCCGGTGGCTACAACGCCATGCGCGGGCATGGCGGCGTGACGGCGCGGGTGCTGCGTGGCGGTGTGCTGCGCGTCGGCGACGCGGTCGCCTGCCGCACCGCCTGAACACCACCTACATCAGGTTGCGCAGCGAAGCCTCGATGGCCGCCGCCGTGGCCAGCGGCTTTTCCATCGGGAACAGGTGGCTGCCGTCGAGCATCGTGATGCGGCCCTTGGTGACCTGCTCGGTCATCGCCATGCCCACCTGCTTCATCTCGACCGACTGGCGCCCGCCGATGAAGGCCGCCTTGCACTTGAGCGGATGGCGGCGCAGCAGCGCGCCCAGCGTGTGGGGCAGCGTGTTGTAGATGGCGGTTTCCACGTCGCGGTCGAAGCTCAGCGAGCGCGTGTCTTCGCTGTCGAAGGTGCCGTGGTCGATATAGTCGTGCAGCACCTGCTCGTCCCACTTCGCGAACGCCTTCTTGCTGCGGAAGTGCTCGAACACCGCCTCGCGGTGCTCCCAGCTGTTCTTGCGCTTGCGGCTCACGGCGCCGGGCGAAATGCTCTTCATGAGCGGCGTGCGCTTGACCACGTTGAGCGTGTTCGCGCGCCAGCCGCCGAGGATCGGCGAGTCGATCAGCAGCACGCCGCGTGCCAGCTCGGGGTGGCGCGCCGCGCACATCAGGCTCAGGAAGCCGCCCAGCGAATGGCCGATGAGGAACACCGGGCCGCCCGCGCGGTCGGCACGCAGCTTGGCGAAGTCGGCCAGCTGCTGCACCAGGTGCGGCCAGTTGTCGGTGACGGGGTACTTCGGGTCGTGCCCGAATTTCTCGATGGCGTCGACCTCGAAGCCCCGGTTGCGAAGGCTGTCGAGAACGACGCGGTAGGTGCTCGCCGGAAAGCTGTTGCCGTGCGAAAAGATGACAGGAGGCACGGACAGATTCAGATGAGCTTTTCGTCGGGGGTCGAGATTTTTCGCAGCGGGCTGTGGCGCGTGGCCGGCATCCGCAGCGGGTGTTCGGTGGCGCTGTCGTCCCACACCGGGTCTTCGATGCTGTCGAACACCTCGCGCAGCTTCTGGCCCCAGCTGTTGTGCATCATGCGGTAGTAGGGGTTGTCGGCGTCGATGCAGATCACGCGGTCGGTCTCGAGCTTGTTGGCCTCGTACACCACGAGGTCCAGCGGCAGGCCGACCGACAGGTTCGACTTCATGGTCGAGTCCATCGACACCAGCGCGCACTTGGCGGCTTCGTCCAGCGGCGTCTCGGGCGTGAGCACGCGGTCGAGCACGGGCTTGCCGTACTTCGATTCGCCCACCTGGAAGTAGGGCGTCTCGGTGGTCGCTTCGATGAAGTTGCCCGCGGCGTAGACCAGGAACAGGCGCATGCCTTCGCCCTTGACCTGCCCGCCGAAGATGAACGACACGTTGAAGTCCAGGCCCGCATGCTTGAGCGCCTCGGCGTCGCGGTCGTACACATGGCGCACGGCCGAGCCCAGCACGCGCGCGGCGTCGAACATGCTCTTGGCGTTCCAGATGGTGATGGGTTCGCCCTGCGTGCCGTCTTCGCGCGTTTCGCGCAGCTCTTCGATCTGCAAAATTTCGCGCACCGACTGCGAGATGCTCAGGTTGCCCGACGACAGCAGCACCATGACGCGGTCGCCCGGCTGCTCGTAGACGATCATCTTGCGGAAGGTGCTGATGTGGTCGACCCCCGCGTTCGTGCGCGAGTCGGAGAGAAACACCAGGCCGGCGTTGAGTTTGATGCCTACGCAATAAGTCATGGGTTCGCCTTGCAGGAACTGGGCCCGCTCATGCGGTACTGCGTTCACGTGCGTTCAGTTTCTGGAGGGCATAGAGCGCGTCGAGGGCTTCGCGCGGGCTCATGGCGTCCGGGTCGAGGGCAGCCAGCGCGGATTCTACGGCGCTGGCCATGGGGGTTTCGGTGGCCGGTGGCGGCGCGAACAGGTCGACCTGCGCACGCGTTTGCGCATGCTGCGATTCGAGCGCGTCGAGCGCCTGCCGCGCATGGTTGACCACCGCCGCGGGCATGCCCGCGAGGCGCGCCACCTGGATGCCGTAGCTCTTGCTGGCCGGGCCCGGCTGCATCTCGTGCAGGAACACGATGTCGCGGCCCGACTCGGTCGCGCTCACGTGCATGTTCACCGCGCCGTGGTGCGTGGCCGGGAACTCGGTGAGCTCGAAGTAGTGGGTGGCGAACAGCGTGAAGGCCTTGCTGCGGTCGTGCAGCTGCGCCGCGATGCCGGCCGCCAGCGCCAGGCCGTCGAAGGTGCTGGTGCCGCGGCCGATCTCGTCCATCAGCACCAGCGACTGCGCCGTGGCGCTGTGCAGGATCTGCGCGGCCTCGGTCATCTCGAGCATGAAGGTCGACTGTGCATTGGCCAGGTCGTCGGCCGCGCCGATGCGCGTGTGGATCGCGTCGATCGGCCCGAGCCGGCAGGCCGTGGCTGGCACGTGCGAGCCGATGGAGGCCAGCAGCACCACGATCGCCACCTGCCGCATGTAGGTCGACTTACCGCCCATGTTCGGGCCGGTGATGATCTGCATGCGCTGCTGCGGGCCCATCTGCGTGTCGTTGGCGATGAAGCCGCCCGACGACTTCTCGGCCAGCCGCGCCTCCACCACCGGGTGGCGGCCCTGCTGGATCTCGATGCACGGGTGCGACACGAAGGTCGGCGCGCGCCAGTTCAGCGTGTGCGAGCGTTCGGCCAGCGCGCACAGCGCGTCGAGCGCGGCGATGCCGCCGGCCAGCTGCGTGAGCGCGGGCACCGAAGGCTGCAGCGCGTCGAGCAGCTGTTCGTACAGCCACTTCTCGCGCGCCAGCGCGCGGTCTTGCGCGCTCAACGCCTTGTCTTCGAAGGCCTTGAGCTCGGGCGTGATGAAGCGCTCGGCGTTCTTCAGCGTCTGTCGGCGGCGGTAGTTGTCGGGCACCTTCGAGAGCGCGCTTTGCGTCACCTCGATGTAGAAGCCGTGCACGCGGTTGAACTGCACGCGCAGGTTGCTGATGCCGGTGCGCTCGCGCTCGCTGATCTCGAGCTTGAGCAGGAAGTCGTCGCAGTTCTCGCTGATCTCGCGCAGCTCGTCGAGCTCGGCGTCGTGGCCGGTGGCGATCACGCCGCCGTCGCGCACCAGCGCCGACGGATCGGGCTTGATCGCGCGCACCAGCAGGTCGGCGCAGCCCGGCGGCGGTGCCAGGCGTTCGGTGATCTGCGCCAGCAGCGCGGCGGCGCCCGGCAGCAGCGGCGCCAGTTGCTCGGCCTTCGCCAGCGCGAGCTGCAGCGCCACCAGTTCGCGCGGGCGCACCTGGCGCAGCGCGATGCGCGCCGCGATGCGTTCCACGTCGCTGGTGTTCTTCAGCTGCTCGCGCAGCGTGCGCCAGGGCGCGGCCGTGGCGCCGGGCCCGGGGGACTGCAGCGCGCCGATGGCGTCGAGCCGGCCCTGGGCTTCGCTGCGGTCGCGACGCGGCGAGAGCAGCCAGCGCTTGAGCAGGCGGCTGCCCATGCCCGTCATGCAGGTGTCGAGCAGCGAGAACATCGTGGGCGAGTCTTCGCCGCGCAGCGTCTGCACCAGCTCCAGGTTGCGGCGCGTGGTGGGCGGCAGCTCGATCAGGTCGCCGTCGCGTTCCACCGACAGCCGCTGCACGTGCGACAGCGCGCGGCCCTGCGTGTGCTCGGCATAGCCCAGCAGCGCGGCGGCGGCGGCGTGCGCGTTGCCCAGCGATTCGGCGTTCCACGCCGCGAGGCTGTGGCTGCCCATCTGCTCGCTGAGCTTGCGCTCGCCCAGGCCGGGATCGAACTGCCAGGCCGGACGCAGCGACAGCGTGAACGGCACGGCCGCGCGCGCGGCCTTCAGGCGCTGCTCGAAGGCGGGCGTGACCTCGGCGCTGTACAGCAGTTCGCTCGGTGCGATGCGCGCGATCCAGGCTTCGAGCGCATCGGCCGGGCACTCGGCCAGCCGCAGCTCGGCACCCGTCACGCTGAGCCAGGCCAGGCCGCAGAAGTTGCGTGTGCCCGCATGCACGGCGAGCAGCAGCGAATCGCTCTTGTCGTTGAGCAGTTCCGAATCGGTCAGCGTGCCGGGCGTGACCACCCGCACCACCTTGCGCTCGACCGGCCCCTTGCTGGCGCCGACCTCGCCCACCTGCTCGCAGATGGCGACCGACTCGCCCAGCTTGATGAGCCGCGCCAGGTAGGTGTCGACCGAGTGGAAGGGCACGCCGCACATCAGCACCGGCTGCCCGGCCGACTGGCCGCGCTGGGTGAGTGTGATGTCGAGCAGGCGCGAGGCCTTTTCGGCGTCGGCCCAGAACAGTTCGTAGAAATCGCCCATCCGGTAGAACAGCAGGGTGTCCGGATGGTCGGCTTTGAGGCCCAGGTACTGCGCCATCATGGGCGTGTGCCCGGAGAAATCGCCAGCCGAGGGGGCTTGATCTTTGGTGCTTTTCACCGGTAAGGTCATTGAATCCGTGGAGAAGAAAAGAGGGTGCGCGCTGCGCATCCCGGGGATCGGGTCATTATCGGGGACGGCCATCGGCGTGCGCGCCGGCCTCCCCGCACCGACGCCCCCGCCGCGTCCACTTTGGCCGCATTCCCCTGAATCCAGACAGCTCCCCCGTGCGTAGTCATGCGCATGCGCATGACTACGCGGGCGCACGCGACCTTCATCGATGGAGACCCCAGTGAGTTACGAGGACATCCGGAAACGATTTCATGTGCCTGCCCGCAAGGGCGCCAGGGTGCTGGTGCACGGGCAGCCCGGCACCGTGACCACCGTGCGGGGGCTCACGCTGCGCGTGCGGCTGGACGGCATGCGCTGGTCGCGGCCGTACCTGCCGGACGAGCTGCAATGGCTGCCGGCCCCGGCGCCCGAGCCGCAGGGGCAGGGCGGCCCCGAGCACTGACGCGGCCGGGCGGCCTGCACCGCCCCTCCTAAAATCCCCCGGCGCAAACCCCGCGTGAAGAACAAAGGCGCCCATGGCCCCGTCGGATGAAATCAAAGGCCCTGCAGCGGACGCGCTCCCGGACACCGCCACCCTGCCCGCTGACCTCGCGGCGCTGTATCTGTGCATGTCGCCGGCCCAGTTGGCGGACCTGCGCAAGTCGAAACGGCCTGAAGGGCGACCGGGCGCGGGCAACAGCGGCCCGACCGTGATCCGGCCCGTCGAGGGCACGGGCGGCGCCAAGGACCCGGCGCTCTACCAGCTCGGCACGCTGCGCGAATTTGCCAAGGCGAACGCCGCGCCCTCGGCTTTCGACACCGCGCTGAACACCGGCCTGCCGGGCTGGTTCGGCGCCAAGCTGCCTTTCTTCGCCGAGCGCGAACCGCGCATCAAGCGCGGCAAGCGCGTGCTCATCGGCGGCGCCTGGGACCGGGCCGATCCGCTGCGCGAGCAGCGCTTCGTCGCGCTGGCCAAGGGCCGCATCCGCTTCACGTCGCTGACGTGTGCCGAAGCTGCGGCGAGCCTGTGGGCCGACGTGGCCAGCCACCGCGCGTTCGCCGACCAGGGGCTGGCCCTGCTCGCGCGCGAGACGCAGGCCATCGAGGCCTCGCTGGCCGACACGGCCCGCCTGGCCGCGACCGCACCGACCGATGCGGCGGCCTGACCTCCTTCAAGTTCGACGATGGAAGTGCTCCGATGCTGATCAACTGCGTGGCCTATGAAAACGGCGCCAAGCTCGCCGACATTCCCGTCGAGGACATCAGCGACTACATCTCCCGCGCCGGCTGCTTCGTCTGGGTGGCGCTGAGCGACGCCACGCCCGAAGAGCTGGCCCAGATGCAGGACGAGTTCGACCTGCACCCGCTGGCCGTCGAAGACGCCCAGCACGGCCACCAGCGGCCCAAGGTGGAGGAGTACGGCGACTCGCTGTTCGTCGTGATGCACCTGGTCGAGCCTTCGACCGACGCCGAGGGGGAGGGTGGGCACAGCGTGAACGTGGGCGAGGTCAACGTGTTCGTCGGCCGCAACTACGTGCTGTCGGTGCGCAACCGCAGCCAGCAGGGCTTCCTGGGCGTGCGCGAGCGCTGCGAGCGCGAGCCCGACCTGCTGCGCAATGGCGCGGGCTTCGTGCTCTATGCGCTGATGGACGCGGTGGTCGACCGCTACTTTCCGGTGATCGACGCGCTCGAAGTGGAACTCGAATCCATCGAGCAGCAGATCTTTGCCCAGGGCGGCGCGGCGCGCGACAAGATCAAGCAGCTGTACGACCTGAAGCGCCGCAGCCTCATCCTCAAGCGTGCGGTGGCGCCGCTGGTGGAGGCGGCGGGCAAGCTGCACGGCGGGCGCGTGCCGCAGATCTGCGTGGGCACGCAGGAGTACTTTCGCGACGTGGGCGACCACCTGGTGCGCATCAACGGCTCCATCGACGCGGTGCGCGACACCATCGCCACGGCGGTGCAGGTGAACCTCTCGATGGTCACCATCGAAGAGAGCGAAGTGACCAAGCGGCTCGCCGCCTGGGCCAGCATCTTCGCGGTGTGCACCGCCTTTGCGGGCATCTGGGGCATGAACTTCGAGCACATGCCGGAGCTGAAATTCCGCTATGGGTACGCGATGGCGCTGGGGCTGATCGTCAGCACCTGCGGCTACCTCTACTACCGGTTCAAGCGCGTCGGCTGGCTCTAGCACGAAGCCCGGCCCCGGGCTTCGCGACTGAATCGCGCTTTCCTTATTCGTCGTGCGTGTCGTGCGTCGCCACGGCACCGCGACGCCAGTAACCCGACGCCCGAACCCACTTCGGGTTCGCGCCGCGCTCGCCCACGAGGTGCGCGCGCAGCGCCTTCGCGATCGCCGATTCGCAACCCACCCAGGCGTGGAAGTCGCCGGCTGGCAGCGTCATCGCTTTCAGCGTGTCGACCAGCACGGGGCTCAGGCCCGGCGCGGCGCCCTGGCGGTGCACCCAGCGCAGCGTGAGCTCGGCCTGCGTCTCGAAGGGAATCTCGTCGGCTGCGCTGTCGACTTCCGCCAGCACCACCACGCGCGCGCCGGCCGGCAGTTCGGCCAGGCGGCGAGAGATGGCGGGCAGGGCGGTGTCGTCGCCGATCAGCAGGTGCCAGTCGAATTCGGTCGGCACGATGAACGAGCCGCGCGGGCCGCCCACGCCGACGATGTCGCCGGGCTTGGCCTGCTCGGCCCATTGCGTGGCGGGGCCGGCGTCGTGCAGCGCGAAGTCGATCTCCAGCGTGTTGGCTTGTGCGTCGTGGCGGCGCGGCGTGTAGTCGCGCATGGCGGGGCGCCCGCCTTCGGGCCACACGGGGCCGTCGGGGCCGGCGGTCGGCAGCGTGAGCTGGCCGGTGACGGCATCGGGAAAGAACAGCTTCGCGTGGTCGTCGAAGCCGGGGCTGGTGAAGCCCTGGAGCGCGTCGCCGGTCAGCGTGATGCGGATCAGGTGCGGCGTCACGCGCTGCACGGTCTTCACCGTGAGTTGGCGAAAGCGCAGTTCGTGGCGCACGCGGCGGGGCGTGCGGTCGGGCGTGTTGGAGGAGGGCGTAGCGGTTGTGAAGTCGGTCATGTCAGGTTGGTTCAGATGCGTTCGAGCTGTTGTGCGGCGCTGTCGAGCACCGCGGCGAATTCGTGGGCTTGTTGTTCGGTGAGGGGGGCGCCGCCGAGGCGCAGGCGCATCGCGAGCTTGAGGTTCTCGATGGCGCGGGTGACTTGCGGGGGCCGTCCGGCGCGCGGGCCGGCGCCGTCCACGCCGCCCGCCATGCGGGCCATCATGGCGTCGGCCGTCTCGCGGTTGGCAGCCAGGAACTCCTGGCCGCTCGGCGTGATGCTGTAGCGCTTGCGACCGCCGACATCGGCGGTTTCCACGCTCAGGTAGCCCAGCTCTTCCAGCAGCGTGAGCGTGGGGTAGACCACGCCGGGACTTGGCGCGTAGGTGCCGCCCAGACGGTCTTCGATGGCCTTGATGAGCTCGTAGCCGTGCGAGGGCTTGTCGGCAATGAGCTGCAGCAGCACGAAGCGCAGCCCGCCGTGGCCGAACACCCGGCCCGCACCGCCGCCGCGCCCGCCGCGCATCCCGCGGCCACCGCCGGCCAGGCCGTCTTCGTGTTCGCCGCGCGGGGCGTGGCGGTGGTGATGGTGGTGCGGAGCGTGGTGAAGGTGGCGCATGGGGATGGCTTTCTTGAGTGGGTCGAGACTATTCTAGATATATCGAAATAGAAAGCGAAAGCCCACCCATGGGGCGACCCTGCCGGTCGCATGGGTTCTGGCGGCGCGGCCCTGGCGGGCGAGAGCGAGTGAGAGCGGGCTACAGCGGACGCAAAGGCGCCGCGCGCGCAATCAGCCGGATCTGCTCGAAATCCAGCCGGTCCAGCGCCTGGCGAAGCGTCAGCACCATCGGCTGGCTGTGCGCCTCCGTGGCCAGCCGGTTCACCCACTCGTGGAGGTCGCTCCAGCGCCCGTCGCGGGCGAGCACTTCGAGTTCGTCCTTCTGCGCCGGCGACAGCGGCGTCAGCACCGGCAGCAGCCGGCCGCGCGCCCGGGGCCTGGCGCGCGGGCGCGGCGCGGCGATGGGTTCCGATGGCGGCGGTGCAGGCGCATCCGAAGGCGCCGGCTCGGTCGACAGCGAGAACACCACCCGCGTCCCCGAGCCCATGCCGCTGTGAATGGCGAGCCGCCCGCCCATCCGCTGCACGATGCGCTGCGCAATCACCAGCCCAAGGCCGCCGCCCGCCATGCTGGGCGCGTTGTCGGCCAGCAGGCGCGTCATGCGCTCGAGCGTGTCGGCGTCGATGCCCGTGCCGCTGTCGGTCACTTCGAAGTGCAGCTGCCACGCGCCGCCGGACGGCTGCGCCTGCAAGCGCAGCCCGATGGTGCCGTTGCGCGTGAACCTGGCCGCGTTCGACAGCAGGTTCAGCACCACCTGCTGCAGCCGCTTGCCGTCCAGGCGGACCAGGGCCGGCAGTTCGCCGTCGATCGTCAGTTCGAAGCTGTTGTGCTGTCGCTGCGCGAGCGCGTGCGCGTACTGCGCGACGTTGTCGACCAGCGTGCGCAGCTGCACCGGCTGCGCCTCGACGGCCAGCGGCGCCAGCTCGCCCTTGGCGTAGTCGACCAGGTCATCGATCAGCTCCAGCTGGTAGGCCGCACTGCGTTCGATGGTGGCGAGCCGCGCGGGCGCGGGCGTGTCGCTGCCGTCCTGCATCAGCTTCAGGTTGCCCAGGATGGTGGCCACCGGCGCGCGCAGGTCGTGGCTGATGTAGGCCAGCAGTTCCTTCTGTTCGCGCGTGCGCTGCTCGGCCTGGCCCAGCGCCTCGCTCAGGGCGCGGGTCTTGCGAACCACTTCTTCTTCGAGCCGCTGCTGTTCCTGGGCCTGCCACGCCAGCAGCGTCTGCTGCGCCGCATTGCGCTGGCGCGTTTCCTGGAACGACCACGCCGTGATCGCGAAGGCGCCGACCAGCATGCCCGGGAACGCCAGCGCATAGTGGTCGAAGTCGGACATCGAGCGCTCCGCGAACATCAGCGCCGACATGCGCATCAGTGCGCCCACGCAGATCACCAACATCACCAGCAGCGACAGCCGCCCGCCCGGCCCGGCGCGCCGCTGGTAGATGAAGGTGCAGACCGTCAGCGCGAGCACGATCAGCGGCGCGTTCACGATGCCGATGGCCGCGAAGGTCGCGTAGGGGCCGAGCAGGGTGCCCAGCAGCACGACGATCTCGACGCCGGCCAGCACGAACAGCAGCGGGCGCCCGGGCACGCGCACCGGGCTCTGGCGGCCGCGCTCGTGAAAGTACAGCAGCAGGCACAGCGCCGTGGCCGCCACCATCACGCTGTGGCCGCGGTAGCTCCAGACGGTGCTGTCGGGCCACAGCGCGATGCGCGCATAGCCCCGGTAGGTGGCCTCGTACAGCGCCAGCAGCGCAAAGCTCCCCGCCTGGAAGGCCAGCATCGGCGTGCGCGAAATCCACCACAGCGCGGCCGAATACACCGCGAAGGCCAGCAGCCCGCCGATCAGCAGGCCGCTGAGCAGCGCATGGTTGCGTTCGATGTGATGCCACGCCTCGTCGGTGTGCAGCTCCAGCACCAGCTTGATCTGGCCCGTGCTCATGACGCGCACCAGCACCTGCACCGACTCGCCCGGCTGCAGGTCGATCTGCAACTGCGGAATGCGGTCGTGGCGGTGCGTGGCGTCCATCGGGTCGGACACGCCGGCCTGCGCGTGCGTCCATGCGGGTTGGCCATTGCGCGTGCGCAGCAGATGAAAGTCGACATTCCGCAGCCACGTCACGTTGAGCCCGAACCGCGCTGTGCGCACTTCCTGCGCATCGTTGACCAGCGACAGGCGCAGCCAGACCGCCGAGGTCGAGAACCCGCGCATCAGCTGGTCGGGCGTGGCGGGCGCGAACCCGTTCGCACCGCCGCTGGGCACGGCGAGCACCTCGCGCGCCGACAGGCGGGCCGTGGGGTCTTCCAGCACTTCGACGGTCTGTTCGACGGAGACATTGCCCCGGTTCAGCGCGCTGAACCTGACGGCCTCCGCCGCGCTGGCCGCGAAGCCCCACAACCACAAGGCCAGGCCGAGCAGCAAGCCGCTTGCCCACCAGGGGCGTGTGCGCACCGGATGCATCGCGCGTCAGGTGCCGGAACGTTCGACACCGGCCTGGCGACAGGCCGAGGGCGTGCAGTCGAAGTACTCGCGAAACGCCGTCGCGAAATTCGCGGCGCTCGAGAACCCCACCGCCGCAGCGATCTCTTCGATGCGCATGGCCGATTCGAGCAGCAGGCGCTGCGCCTCGTGCAGCCGCGCTTCGCGCACGAACTCGAACACCGTGCGATTCGTCAGCTCCTTGAACACGCGCGACAGGCGCTTTTCATGCGTGCCCACGCGCGCCGCCAGCTCGCGCAGCGGCAGCACGCGGCTCAGGTCGGCCAGTATCAACCGCTCCGCCGCCTGCATGAGTGCGCGGTCCATGCCCGAGCCCGGCGCGCCGCCGTCGTTCGCGGCGGGACTGTCGGGCGGGGGCGCCGCCTGCGTGGCAGGGGCGATGCGCGCCCTGCGGGATTCCGCCAGCGCCAGGTGAATCTCGACGCGGGCCATCACCTCGGCTGGGTCGAAGGGCTTCACGATGTAGTCGACCGCACCGGCCCGCAGGCCCGTCAGGCGCTCTTCCAGGCTGGCCGACGAGGTCACGAAGATCACCGGAATGTCCGCCGTGGCCGGGTCGGCCTTCAGCAGGCGGCAGGCGGCAAACCCGTCGGTGCCGCCCAGGCGCACGTCCAGCAGCACCAGGTCCATCTGCAGCGTCGTCGCCCGCCGGTAGCCCTCCATCGCATCGAAGGCGAGCGTGA
This sequence comes from Variovorax sp. GW531-E2, assembly GCF_059423125.1. Taxonomy (NCBI): domain Bacteria; kingdom Pseudomonadati; phylum Pseudomonadota; class Betaproteobacteria; order Burkholderiales; family Comamonadaceae; genus Variovorax; species Variovorax sp. GW531-E2. The sequence continues at coordinate 54,269 of NZ_JBWKXQ010000035.1, forward strand.
TGCGGTAGCCGGTGCCCCGCAGCGTTTCCAGCAAGAGCTTGAGTTCGTCGACGTTGTCGTCGACAACCAGCAGATGAGCTCTCCGGGGCTCCGGAGGTGACCAATAGGACATGGAAAGAGGGGGCGCCGGCACTGCGTTGGAACGCCCTGTGACCGAAACAATGTAACCAAGGAATTAATTTGGTAATCATTGTCACAAGAAATGCAAATTCATCCAATGACCGGTCTTCATTCCTGATCGATCCGCCCGCCATTGCCGCCCGAGGCCTTAAAAAAGGTGCCGCGGCGAGGGGGTCTGTCAGAGGGAAAACGGGGGGCTGGACAGGGCCCGTTCGGTATTGCAGGAAATAGCCGGGCCGATTCCGTCCATCAAAAGAATTGGACGCTCCGGCAAAAGCCCGTAAGCCAAAAGACCGCCAGCGCTCGCTTTCCCAACTTGCGAATTGCTGATTTTCTTTCGCCAATCGTGTGAAGTATTCGACATTCACACACGTTTGTGAACAGTTGTACGCCACGGCAAACGCCACGGCCTCTCCGGCAAAAGTCCGGACACCCCCCCGAACCAAGAATCCCGCCCCATGCAAGCGCAAGCCTGCGTGATCCGCACACCGGGTCGCGCCGGCGAGTCCTCGAGAGCCACCCGCGGCCTTCGAGATTTCCCAACGTGCGACCCGGGCTGTTCGCTGAAAGCGAGGGCTCGCCCGAGGTCCGGAGTCAAGGAGAAAGACCAATCATGGAAGCTGTTTACAAGTCTGGTGGCGCGTCATCCCGCAAAGCGACGGCGGAAGCCCCTCTGGTTCTGGATCGCCCGTCGATCGTCACGCTGAAGATCGCGCCCGAGAGCGTGCTCAAGTTCGAGCGCCGCGGCGACGACCTCGTGCTCGTGCTGCGCGACGGCCAGGAAGTCGCCGTGCGCGGCTTCTTCGCCGAGTACCCCGACGCCGGCCGCAACGACCTCGTGCTCGAAGACGGTGCCGGCGTGCAGTGGTGGGGCCAGTACACCGCGCCCTGGAAAGACTTCCACTTCACCGAGATCGAATGGAACGACGCCGGCGGTGCCTTGCTGCCCGACGGCGTGCCGGGCTGGCTGCTGGGCGCGCTCGGCGTGCTGGGCGTCGGTGCCGCTGCGAGCGGTGGTGGCGGCGGCGGCGGTGGTGGCCCGGCCTTCATCCCGCCGTTGCTTCCCGCGCAGAACCGCGGCCCCGAAGGCAAGGCCGAGCCTGTCGTCACCGATCAGGACAAGCCTGTTAGCGGACAAGTGCACGCGACCGACCCGGACCGTGACACGCTGACCTACACCGTCGCCAAGGGCCCCGAGCACGGCACCGTCACCGTCGATCCGACCACGGGCCAGTTCGTCTACACCCCCAAGCCCGGCTACGAAGGGCCCGACAGCTTCGAGGTGACCGTCAGCGACGGCAAGGGCGGCACCACCACCGTCACGGTGCCCGTGACCGTCTCGCCCGTCAACGACGCGCCCACCGCGCCCGACTACACCGAGACCACGGCCGAAGACACGCCCGTGAGCGGCCGCGTGACCGGCAGCGACATCGACAGCGGCGACACGCTGACCTACACGAAGGGCAGCGACCCGGCGCACGGCACGGTGACGGTCAACCCGGATGGCACGTATGTCTACACGCCGAACCCCAATTTCAATGGCACCGACAGCTTCACCGTGACGGTGAGCGACGGCCATGGCGGGACGACGACGAGCACGGTGACGGTGACGGTCTCGCCCGTCAACGACGCGCCCAAGGCTCCGGACTACGACGAGACGACGAACGAAGACACGCCGATCAGCGGAAGCGTGGTCGGCAGTGACGTCGATGGCGATGCGCTGACGTACGTGAAGGGCAGCGATCCGGCGAACGGCACGGTGACGGTCAATCCCGATGGCACGTATGTCTACACGCCGAATCCGAACTTCAATGGAACCGACAGCTTCACCGTGACGGTGAGCGACGGCCATGGCGGTACGACGACCAGCACGGTGAACGTGACCATCAACCCGGTCAACGACGCACCGACGGCGCCCAACTACACCGAGACCACGAACGAAGACACGCCTGTCAGCGGCCAGGTCGTCGGCAGCGACGTCGATGGCGACGCACTGACCTACACGAAGGGCAGCGATCCAGCGCACGGCACCGTCACGGTCAATCCCGACGGCACCTACACCTACGTCCCTGGAGCCAATTTCAACGGTACCGACAGCTTCACGGTGACGGTGAGCGACGGCAACGGTGGCACGACGACCAGCACCATCACGGTCACCGTCGACCCGGTGAACGACGCCCCCACGGTGCCTAACTACGCTCAGACCACGGACGAAGACACACCCGTCAGCGGTCAAGTGGTTGGCAGCGACGTCGATGGCGACACGCTGACCTACGTGAAGGGCAGCGACCCCGCGAACGGCACGGTCACGGTCAACGCGGACGGCACCTATACCTACACCCCGAACGCCAACTTCAACGGCGCCGACAGCTTCACCGTCACGGTCAGCGACGGCCACGGCGGCACGACGACCAGCACCGTTACCGTGACGATCGACCCGGTCAACGACGCCCCCACGGCACCCAACTACACCCAGACCACGAACGAAGACACACCGGTCAACGGCAAGGTGACGGGCACTGACGTGGACGGCGATGCGCTGACCTACACGAAGGGCAGCAATCCCTCGAATGGCTCGGTGGTCGTCAACCCCGACGGCACCTACACGTACACGCCGAATCCGAACTTCAACGGCACCGACACGTTTACCGTCACGGTGAGCGACGGCCACGGCGGCACGACGACCAGCACCATCACGGTCACCGTCGATCCGGTCAACGATGCTCCCACGGCGCCCAATTACAACCAGACCACGAACGAGGACACGCCGGTCAACGGCAAGGTCATCGGCAGCGACGTCGACGGTGACACGTTGACCTACGCCAAGGGCAGCAATCCTTCGAACGGCTCTGTCACGGTCAATCCCGATGGCACGTACGTTTACACGCCGAACCCGAACTTCAACGGCACCGACACGTTCACCGTCACGGTGAGCGATGGCCATGGCGGTACGACGACCAGCACCATCACGGTCACCGTCGACCCGGTCAACGACGCCCCCACGGCGCCCAACTACAACCAGACCACGAACGAGGACACGCCTGTCAACGGCAAGGTCATCGGCAGCGACGTCGACGGTGACGCATTGACCTACACCAAGGGCAGCAATCCTTCGAACGGCTCTGTCACGGTCAATCCGGATGGCACATACACCTACACGCCGAACCCGGACTTCCATGGGGCGGACAGCTTCACGGTAACGGTGAGCGATGGTCACGGCGGTACGACGACGAGCACGGTGACCGTGACGGTCGACCCGGTGAACGATGCACCGACGGTGCCTGACTACACCAAGACCACGGATGAAGACACGCCCGTGAGCGGCCAGGTCGTTGGCAGCGACGTCGATGGCGACACGCTGACCTACGTGAAGGGCAGCGATCCAGCGCACGGCACGGTCACGGTCAACGCCGATGGCACGTACACCTACGTCCCTGGTGCCAACTTCCACGGCACCGACAGCTTCACCGTCACGGTGAGCGACGGCCATGGCGGCACCACCACCAGCACGGTGAACGTGACCATCAATCCGGTCAACGACGCACCGACGGCGCCCAACTACAACAAGACCACGAACGAAGACACGCCGGTCAACGGCCAGGTCGTCGGCAGCGACGTCGACGGCGATGCACTGACGTACGTGAAGGGTAGCGACCCCGCGAACGGCACGGTGACGGTCAACGCGGACGGCACCTATACCTACACCCCGAATGCCAACTTCAACGGCACCGACACGTTCACCGTCACGGTGAGCGATGGCCATGGCGGCACGACGACCAGCACCATCACGGTCACGATCGATCCGGTCAACGATGCACCGACAGTCCCCAACTACACCGAGACCACGAACGAAGACACGCCCGTCAACGGCCAGGTCGTCGGCAGCGACGTCGACGGCGACGCGCTGACCTACACCAAGGGCAGTGATCCGGCGCATGGCACGGTCATCGTCAATGCCGACGGCACGTACACCTACGTCCCTGGTGCCAACTTCCACGGCACGGACAGCTTCACCGTCACGGTGAGCGACGGCCACGGTGGCACGACGACCAGCACCATCACGGTCACTGTCGATCCGGTGAACGACGCACCGACGGCGCCCAACTACACCGAGACCACGAACGAAGACACGCCTGTCAGCGGCCAGGTCGTCGGCAGCGACGTCGATGGCGACACGCTGACGTACACCAAGGGCAGCGATCCAGCGCACGGCACGGTGACGGTCAACGCGAATGGCACCTACACCTACGTCCCCGGCGCGAACTTCAACGGCACCGACAGCTTCACGGTGACGGTCAGCGACGGCCACGGTGGCACGACCACCAGCACGGTGAACGTGACCGTCAACCCGGTCAACGATGCACCGACAGTGCCCAACTACACCGAGACCACGAACGAAGACACGCCTGTCAGCGGCCAGGTCGTCGGCAGCGACGTCGATGGCGACA
>NZ_JBWKXQ010000035.1:58934-68902 GCF_059423125.1 Variovorax sp. GW531-E2
CACGTTGACCTACACCAAGGGCAGCGACCCCGCGAACGGCACGGTCACGGTCAACGCGGACGGCTCCTACACCTACACCCCGAACGCCAACTTCAACGGCACCGACAGCTTCACCGTCACGGTGAGCGACGGCCACGGCGGCACGACGACCAGCACGGTCACCGTGACGATCGACCCCGTCAACGACGCCCCCGTGTTCGTCGACGGCGGCGGCACGCCGGTGGACACGGCCACTGGCTACGTTTTCGGCTACGACGAGAACCGCCCCGCAGGCACCGTGCTTGGCACAGTCCAGGCGACCGACATCGACAGCGCGAACGTCACCTACAGCATCCTCTCGGGCAACGACAACGGCTACTTCGCCATCAACCCCGCCACGGGCGAGATCAGCCTCACGCCGGCAGGCGCAGCAGCCTTCGTCAACGACTACGAAGCAGGCGCCAACGCGCACGCGCTGGTGATCGGCGCGACCGATGGCACGGCCACGACCACCATCCCCGTCACGCTCAACGAGCAGGACGTCAACGACGCGCCGACGGTGCCCAACTACACCCAGACGACGGACGAAGACACGCCCGTCAGCGGTCAAGTGGTTGGCAGCGACGTCGACGGCGACACGCTGACCTACGCCAAGGGCAGCGACCCATCGCACGGCACGGTCACCGTCAACGCTGACGGCACCTACACGTACACGCCCAATGCCGACTTCAACGGAACCGACAGCTTCACCGTCACGGTCAGCGACGGCCACGGCGGCACGACCACCAGCACGGTGAACGTGACCATCAACCCCGTCAACGACGCCCCCGTGTTCGTCGACGGCGGCGGCACGCCGGTGGACTCAGCCACCGGCTACGTCTTCGGCTACGACGAGAACCGCACTGCGGGCACCGTGCTGGGCACGGTCCGCGCCACCGACATCGACAGCGCAACCGTCAACTACAGCATCCTCTCGGGCAACGACAACGGCTACTTCGCCATCGATCCGCTCACGGGCGCGATCAGCCTCACGCCGGCAGGCGCTGCAGCCTTCGTCAACGACTACGAAGCTGGCGCCAACGCGCACGCGCTGGTGGTCGGTGCGAGCGACGGCACCGTCACGACGAACATCCCCGTCACGCTCAACGAGCAGAACGTCAACGAGGAGCCGACGGCGCCCGACGACACCAAGACCACGGACGAAGACACGCCGGTCAGCGGGCAGATCGTCGGCAGCGACGTCGACGGCGACACGCTCACTTACACCAAGGGCAGCAACCCGTCGAACGGCACGGTGACGGTGAACCCCAACGGCACCTACACCTACGTTCCCAACGCCAACTTCAACGGCACCGACAGCTTCACCGTCACGGTGAGCGACGGCCACGGCGGCACGACCACCAGCACGGTGACCGTGACCGTCAACCCGGTGAACGACCCGCCGACGGCCACGGCGACCGACGCCGGCATCGTCTCCGAAGGCAGCCTGCCCGGCGGCATTGCTGCGGTGGGCGAGCCGTCGGTGCAATCGACCGGCAAGATCTCCATCGCGGACCCCGACAGCCTGGCGGGCGACCTGTCGGTGTCGCTCAGCGGCCCGGCCGGCGTCACCTCCGGCGGCCAGCCGGTGTCGTGGACCTGGGACGCGGGCACGCACACGCTCACGGGCAGCGTCACCGTCGACGGCGTCACCACCGAGGTGATGACCGTGGCCGTGGGCAACGTCAGCGCCACGGGCGCGGGGCAGTTCGAGGCGGGCTACACCGTCACGCTGAAGGCGCCGATCGACCACCCGACGGGCAACGGCGAGGGCGTGTCGAACCTGCACTTCGAGGCCGTGGTGAGCGATGGCCAGCTCAGCGGCGCGCCAGTGGGCTTCAACGTGCCGGTCAAGGACGATGCGCCGGTGCTCGTGAACGGCGAGCAGTCCGTCGACGTGGCGCCGATCAACACGAACCTGATGGTGATCCTGGACCTTTCCGGGAGCATGAACGAGGAAACGCCGACGCGGCTCTCCCGTGCGAAGGCGGCCGTCCAGAACCTGATCGACGGCTACGACCTGTACGGCGAAGTCCGGGTGCAGCTTGTCACCTTCAGCACGACCGGGCAGGCGCAGCAGGCCTGGATGACGGCGGCCGAGGCCAAGGCGTTGGTGCAGACCCTGCTGCACGGGGGCAGCACCAACTACGACGCGGCCCTGGCTACGGCGATGAGCGGTTTCTCGGCCGGAGGCAAGCTGCAGGGGGCCCAGAACGTGTCTTACTTCCTCACGGACGGCGAGCCGACGCGGGGCGATGGCGACACAGGGCAGTTGTCGAACAGCAGCAGCAGCGGTTCGGCCGACTACGGTATCCAGGCGGCGGAAGAAGCGATCTGGAAGACCTTCCTCACCAACAACAAGATCAACTCGTTCGCACTGGGTCTCGGGTCCGACCTCTTGCCCGCGGCGCAGGGCATCATCGACCCCATCGCCTACAACGGCAACACCGGCACGAACACCAACGGCAAGATCGTCACCGACACGAGCCAGCTGAACGACATGCTGCAAGGCACGATCAGCGTGCCGCCCACGGTCAGCAACCTGCTGACCGGCGGCCTCGGCGGTTCGTCGGGCTTCGGAGCCGACGGCGGCCATGTGTCCACGCTGACCATCGACGGCACCACCTACACCTTCAACAGCGTCACGGGTGGGATGACGAAGACCGGCCCGGCCACCAGCAGCGACTACAGCTACAACCAGGCGACGCACCAGGTCACCATTGCCACCGACAAGGGCGGCAAGCTGGTGGTGGACTTCGACACGGGCGAGTTCAGCTACCAGGTGGCACCGCGCACCACCACCTCGCACAACTACGACGAGACCCTCAGCTACCAGGTGGTCGACCGCGACGGCGATGCGAGCAACGTGGCCACGCAGACGCTGCACGTCAACTACACGCCTGCAGCGGGGGCGGCAGCGCTCTTCACCTCGGCCGACTCGCTGGGCCTGGCCGGCGTCGATGAAGTCACGGTGTCGATCGAGCAGCAAGAGCAGCACGATGCGCCGCATTTCCCCTTCGGCGACGGCCTGGCGTGGGGAGGGCTGCAGCTGTCCGACATGCTGCAGGGCTTCGGCGCCGCCGAGTCGCTGCATGCGCTGCTGCAGGCCGCGTTCCCACCGGCCTTCGGTGGCACGCAGGCGTCTCCCACGGTGCTGTCGCTGGCGTCGTCGGCCGATTCGCTCGCGGCCTACGCACCGCCCGTGGCGCCATCGCTCGACGACGAGCTTCACATGGGCCTCGCGCTTCACCACTGACCGACCGGTGTGCCGGCGCCGCTTGCGGCGGCGGCACCTGGTGGTCTGCACGTCTTCACGCATGCTTGCTTCCCGTCATCTTTCGTCTGCTGCCGCGGGCCTTTTCTTCCTGCTCGCCGGATCGGCGGCGCTTGCGCAAGCGAGCACCGCCGCCCCGCTGGGCATGGCCGAGGCCGTGCGCCTGGCCGCCACCTCGCACCCGACCGTGCGCAACGCCGTCGGCCAGGCGCTGCAGGCGGGCGAGGGCATTGCGGCCGCGCGCTCGGGCTACTACCCGCAGGTCAGCGCCGGCGTCAGCGCACGCACGGGCAACCGCCAGCTGCAGGCCGACGGTCGCCGCCAGGTGCACCAGGCCTCGCTGTCGGTGACCCAGCTGCTGTACGACTTCGGCAAGGTGTCGAGCGCCGTGAGCGAAGCCGAAGCCTCGGCCACGGCCGCGCGCGCCAAGCTGCTGGTGGCGGTCGACGACGTGGTGCGCGACACCGCGCAGGCATGGATCGAAGTGCATCGCCAGCAGGCGCTCGGCGAAATCGCGCAGGCCCAGGTGAAGGGCGTGCAGTCGCTGGCCGGCCTCGTGGGCGAGCGCCAGGCCAAGGGCGCCACCAGCCAGTCCGACGTGGCGCAGGCGCAGTCGCGCCTGGAAGCCGCGCGCGCCCAGCAACTCAACACCGCGTCGCAGGCCGAGCGCTGGCGCCTGAACCTCATGCACCTGACCCAGGGCCGCGCGCCGGCCGACATCGCCGGCGAAGCGCCTGCGCCGCTCGCGAGCGCCTGCGCCGCGTTGCCGCAGACGGCCTTGCCTGCACCGACCGTGCAGATGGCGCAGGCCGAGCGCGACATGGCGCAGGCCGCGTTGCGCGGTGCCGATGCGCAGCTTCTGCCCACGCTGTCGCTCAACGCCGCCGTCAACCGGGGGCTCGAATCGGGCGCGCGGCCCGCCGGCCAGTCGGCCAACGAAAGCACGTTCACCGTCAACTTCACCGCGCCGCTGTACGAAGGCGGGCGCAGCCAGGCCCGTCAGCGCGCCGCCGCGCACGCCGTCGAGGCGGCCGAGGCCGCGCTGGGCTATGCCGAACTCAGCGTGCGCCAGCGCCTCGAAGACGCGCGCGTGCAATCGCAAGGCCACGCGCTGCGCCTGCCCGTGCTCGCCGCGCGCGTGCACAGCACGCAGCGCACGCGCGACCTGTACCGCGAGCAGTACCTGCAGCTGGGCACGCGCTCGCTGCTCGACCTGCTCAATGCCGAGCAGGAGTTCCACGGCGCGCGCTTCGAGCAGGCCGAGAGCACGCACGAAGTGCAGCGGCTCGCGGTCGAGTGCCTGTACCAGTCGGGCCGCCTGCGCGAGGCCTTCGGGCTGGTCGATGCGGGCGAGCTCGTCGCCGGAGGCCAGCCATGACCGCCACCACCATGCCCGAGCTTTCTGCCGCGCGCGGCCCCGAGCTGCTCGCCGGCTGGGTCGACGCCGTGCTCGCCGTGGCCGCCCACTACCACCTCGACACCTCGCGCGAGCGCATCCGCGGCGCCGCCGCATGGAGCGACCATGAAGACATCGGCGAGCGCGTGCGCCAGATGGCCCGGCAGGCCGGGCTCACCGTGCGCCAGGTCGCGCCGCGCCTGGACACCCTGAGCCCCTGGCGCCTGCCCGTGGTGCTGCAGCTGCGCGACGGGCAGGTGGCCGTGGTCACCGCCATCTCGGCGCAGGGCCTGCGCGTGATGCTCGGTGGCGACCAGGGTGCGGAAACCGTCTGCACCGTGGACGAGCTGCAACCCGCGCTCGAAGCCATGGCCGTGCTGCGGCCCGCGCAATCGGCGCCCGACTCGCGCGTGGACGCCTACATCCGCCCGGTGGAGCCGCACTGGCTGCGCCAGATCGTGCTGGCCGACTGGCGGCCGTACGCGCACATCCTCGTTGCGTCGCTGGCCTACAACCTCATGGCGCTGGCCGGCACGCTGTTCTCGATGCAGGTGTACGACCGCGTCGTGCCCGCGCAGTCGCTGCCCACGCTGCATGTGCTGTTCGGCGGCGTGCTGCTGTCGATCGCGTTCAGCTGGGTCATGCGCGGCGCGCGCATGCGCATCACCGACGTGGTGGGCAAGCGCGCCGACCTGCGCATTTCAGACCGCGTGTTCGGCCACGCGCTGCGCGTGCGCGGCTCGGCCCGCCCGCGCGCCACCGGCACCTTCATCTCGCAGCTGCGCGAGCTGGAGCCCGTGCGCGAAATGCTCACATCGACCACCGTGGCGGCCGTGGCCGACCTGCCGTTCTTCTTCGTGTTCTGCGTGCTCTTCTGGTTCATTGCCGGCTGGCTCGTGCTGGTGCCGCTGGCCGCGTGCGTGCTGCTGATCGTGCCCAGCCTGCTGGCCCAGCCGCGCCTGCGCGCGCTGGCCCAGACGGGCATGCGCGAGTCGTCGCTGCGCAACGCCATGCTGGTCGAGGCCGTGCAGGGCATCGACGACATCAAGGGCCTGCAGGCCGAGCCGCGCTTCCAGAACCAGTGGAACCACTACAACGCCGTCAACGCCGACTCGGGCCTGCAACTGCGCGCGCTGCTCAACACCCTGAGCAACTGGACCCAGACCGTGCAGGGCGCCGCCTTCGCCTTCGTCGTGTTCTTCGGCGCGCCGCTGGTGATGGACGGCCACATGAGCACCGGCGTGCTCGTGGCCGCATCGATCCTGTCGACCCGCATGCTCGCGCCGCTGGCCGGCGTGACGCAGGTGCTCAACCGCTGGCAGCAGGCCAAGGTGGCCGGCGAGGCGCTCGACCAGCTCATGAAGCTCCCGGTTGACCACCCGCCCCACGAGACCCGCGTGCACCGGCCGGCCGTGCAGGGCGACTACGCGCTGCGCGACGCCGTCTTCAGTCACGACGGCCAGACCACCGCGCTGCACGTGAAGGCGCTGCACATCGGCGCCGGCGAACGCATTGCCGTGCTCGGGCGCAACGGCGCGGGCAAGTCGACGCTGCTGCAGGCGCTGTCGGGCCTCATCGAGCCGCGCGCGGGCAGCGTGCTGCTCGACGGCGTGTCGATGGCGCACATCGACCCCGCCGACGTGCGCCGCGACGTCGGCCTGCTCGCGCAAGACGCGCGCCTGTTCCACGGCACCCTGCGCGAGAACCTGCAGATGGGTACGCCCCACGCCACCGATGCCGAACTGGTGGCGGCCCTGCAGGCCACCGGCGCCTGGGCCTTCGTGCGCCGCCTGCCCACCGGGCTGGACCATCCGCTGCTCGAAGGCGGGCGCGGCCTCTCGGGCGGACAGCGCCAGAGCCTGCTGCTCGCGCGGCTCATGCTGCGCCGCCCCGGCGTGCTGCTGCTCGACGAGCCCACCGCCTCGCTCGACGAAGTGGCCGAACGCGAAGTGATCGAACAGCTGCGCGCGCTGCCCGCCGGCCGCACGCTGGTGCTGGCCACGCACCGCCCGGCCGTGCTCGAGGCGGTCGACCGCATCCTCGTGGTGGACGGCGGCGCCGTCGTGCTCGACGGCCCGCGTGAGCAGGTGATGGCGCGGCTGCGCCAGGGCGCGGTCGCCTCGCGCGAGGCGATGGCCTCCGCAGGCCGCAGCAAGGAGGGGCAGGCATGAATGCCGTGACATTGACCAAGGCGCAGGTGCAAGCCGCCGCGCAGGCACCGGCCGTATCCACCGCCACCGTGTGGGGCCCCGGCGGCGCCGACGACTTCGACGAAGCCCGCGCCAGCGGCTCCGCGCGCGTCGTGTGGTTCATTGCGCTCTTTCTGCTCGCCTTCTTCGTGTGGGCCTGGGTCTTCGAGATCGACGAAGTGTCCAGCGGCATGGGCAAGGTGATTCCCAGCTCGCGCGAGCAGCGCATCCAGTCGCTCGAAGGCGGCATCCTGGCCGAGCTGCGTGTGCACGAAGGCCAGATCGTCGAGAAGGGCCAGGTGCTTGCGCAACTCGACCCCACGCGCGGCGAATCGAACGTGGAAGAAACCGCCGCGCGCTACCGCGCCGCCCTGGCCAGCAGCGTGCGCCTGCGCGCCGAGGTGCAAGGGCAGGGCAGCCTGCAGTTCCCCGCCGAGCTGAAGGCCTACGCCCAACTGGTCGATTCCGAAAGCGCGCTCTTCCGCTCGCGCCAGGGCAGCCTGCGCGACACCGTGTCCGGCCTGGGCCAGGCGCTTTCGCTCGTGCGCAAGGAGCTCGACATCACGCGCTCGCTGCAGGTGAGCGGCGCGGCCAGCAACGTCGAGCTCATCCGCCTGCAACGCCAGGCCGCCGACCTGGAGCTGAAGATCGCCGAGGCGCGTGCCAACTACATGGTGCGCAGCCGCGAAGAGCTGGCCAAGGCCGATGCCGAGGTCAAGTCGTTGTCGTCCGTGGTGCGCGGGCGCGCCGACTCGCTCGAGCGGCTCACCCTGAGCTCGCCCGTGCGCGGCATCGTCAAGAGCTTGCAGGTCACCACCATCGGCGGCGTCGTGCCGCCCAACGGCTCGCTGCTGACGCTTGTGCCGCTGGACGACCAGCTGCTGGTCGAGGCGCGTATCTCCCCGCGCGACATCGCCTTCATGCGGCCCGGGCAGGAGGCGCAGATCAAGATCACCGCCTACGACTACGCCGTGTACGGCGGCCTCAAGGGCCGCGTGGTGACCATCGCGCCCGACACCCAGCGCGACGAGGTCAAGCCCGAGATCGTGTACTACCCCGTGCTCGTGCGCACCGACTCCGACGCACTCACCGACAAGGCCGGCCGCCGCATGCCTATCGTGCCCGGCATGGTGACCACCGCCGACATCCGCACCGGCCGCAAGACCGTGTGGGACTACCTGACCAAGCCGCTGAACAAGGCGCGCGAAGCCATGCGCGAGCGCTGACCCGCGCGCGCGCTCATTTCCCCACGAAACCCATCCGACACCCATCCGACCCAAGAGGACGCTAGCCATGAAAACCACCCCGCACGCATCCCCCGCCGCTGCCGCCTTCGTGCTCGCCGCCGCGCTGCTCGGCGCCGCCGCTCCTGCGGTGGCCCGCGACAACCCCGTGGACCCCGTGAGCAACCCCGACAAGCTCGACTACCGCGACGTCGAGGCGCGCCGCCCCGACTTCAAGGAGCCCTTTCTGCGCGACGGCGTCGTGTCGCGGCCGGAGCGCTTTCGCGAGATCAAGCCCGGCCTCAACCAGGCCCAGGTGCTCGCCGTGCTCGGACAGGCGCTGAAGCAGCAGCGCGGCGCGCTCGGCACCGAGTGGGACTACCACTTCAAGTTCCAGATGCCCCAGTCGGCCAACTACCTCGTGTGCCAGTACAAGGTCGTGTTCGACGACAGCCAGGCCGTGCGCAGCGCCGTGTGGCGCCGCCGCCAATGCCTGGACCTGCTGCCGCGCTGAGCCGCAACGCCGGCCCGCAGCCCATGCCTCGCGATTCCAAGCGCGCGTCCCGTCCCTACGAGGCCTTCGTGTACGGCAACTCCGCCGACGAGCCCACGCGGCTGGCCGAGCGTTGCCTGGAGGTGATCGAGGGCACGCTGAAAAGCGTCGACCGCGTCGTGGCCTGCCTGCGTGCGGCCGAGCTGGAACACGGCATCGGCATCGCGGCCATGACGCGCGCACAGATCGCCGACGCCGCCGAATGGCACCGCGCCAAGCTGCAGGGCCTGCTGGCCGTGAAGCTGCAGCTCACCAACCGCGGCGGCGACATCCACCTGGTGGACGACTTGCACCTGGTCGTGCGGCTCAAGTCGCGCCTTACTGCGCCCGGCGGCTTTCTGCCGGAGCTGTACCACCTCATGCCCCATGGCTGACGTGGACGACGCGGCCTTCGCGGTGGATGCGGTCCGCGGCGTGGGGCTTTGTCTTCTTCCGGCGTTGAACGACGACGCCCGCACGGCCGCCCCGGGAGTCGCGCCGTGATCCGCCGCACCAAGCGCTTTCGCAAGAACCTCTACCGGTTGAGCGACGTGGCGCTGTGGCTGCTCCTTGCGCTCTTCCTTGCGCTGGCGGCCGACGCGCTGCCGGCCCGAGGTGTCAGCCAGGACCACCACGACAGCGAAGCCGAGCGCGCCACGCACGCGCACTAGCTGGCGGCCGGCCCCGCACCGAGTCTTGCTTCGCTCCGCCTCCGGTAAAGCAGAAAAACCGGGGCACCTCAGATATCTCGTCGATTCGAGAAATCGTCGACGAATTCTTTTCTCTTGCGCGGCTTCGCTTCTCTACAGTGAATGCCCCCGCGACAAGACGGCCCGCTGTAGCGGCCGACGAACCCCGTGAAAGGAACGCCTTCTTCCCAGACATTCATTGATTGATCGATCGATTGATTCGTGCGAGCGAATGAACCGCCTTGCCTCACGGCGGGTGTCGATGCCTCTTTGTGAAGCGGCGACACGAATGTGAGGCACAAAAGGCGACGGCCAGGGTGCGTGAACACCCTGACCGTCTGACCAAGAGACGTGCAATACCTTAGAAGGAGCACAACAAATGGCTGATCGAATTATGGCCGGGCGTTCTACGCCCCAATCTCCCCGCCGCACACGCGGCGCGACACCTTCGTCCACCCCCACGGGCGAAGACGCCCGAGACCTCCTCGAAATCAAACTGGCCCAGCTGAACTCCCTGCTGTGGTGCTGCTACGGCGACGGCAACGGGTGGTTCGAGGAAGCCGGGGAGAAACACCGGGATCACATGCTGTGGATCGCGGTGGATCTGGCTAGGGAGGCGGAGAGGTTGTTGGGGGAGAGTGGGAGGG